>JANNMC010000373.1:0-3583 GCA_031397435.1 Candidatus Eiseniibacteriota bacterium | reverse complement strand
GGCGGACCAAAGGACGTTGTTCTTCGCGATCGCGATTCCCGAGATATCGCCCGGCACCGCGCCGGCAGGTGCGGTCTTGGGCCGCTTCTCCCAGAACGAGTAGGGCACGAACGGCATCGCATAGAGCGGCGCCTGGCTCGTTCCGTCGAACCGCGCGAGTTCCGTGAACCCGGCCGTGAAGGCGCCGCACGGCGACCATTCGAGGCGATGCCCGGCCAGGTAGGTCTGCGGCCCGGGATCGAGGAGCGACACGAACCACTGGAGCCGCCAGGCGCGAAACGCTGTCAGTTCCAGGCGCACCATGTCGAGTGCGGGTGCGGCGTCCGAGAGGGCCAGCGTTCCGTCACGCCCCGGCCCCCAGCGCAGCCACGAGTGCCCGGCCAGCGCGCGGATACGACCTAGCCGGGCCTCCACGTAGGCCTCCTCGACCCACGTGTTGAAGTCGACTCCCTCCACGAGCGCGTTGAAGGTCCCAAAGTTCGGCGTCCCGCGTCCACCCTGCGAGGAGGTCCCCGCGTAGAGGTTGGTGACCACGGTGATGGAGGAATCGAGACTGCCCGCGAACGCGACCCCGGCCCGGTAATCCCGATTCACGTCGGGGCGGTTCCGCGGATCGTCGGAGTAGAGGATCGATACGTACGGCGAGAACTCGGCGCGCTCGCCGTCATCTCCCCGTGCGGTGATCAGCGCGGGGCGGCCACCGGGAGCGTCGGGGTCGAGCTGGCGGCGCGCGCGGATGTAGGCGGGATCCTCCGTGGCAGCGATGTGCGCGGCTGCCAGCGCATCGAGATACGCCAGCGCCTCCGCGCGCCTGAGCGGTCGCGAGGAGAGAAATCGCGGCGCCTCGCCGAAGCGCGTGGCCAGCCGCTCCAGGTCGCGATAGAGAGTCTCGTCGGTGGGAATTCGTTCATCGGGCAGGTAAGCAGCCACGGAGGGCGGCGCGCCAACAAGCAACGCCGCCCCCGCGACCAAGGCGCATCCAAGCACCACCGCAGCGATCCTTCGCACGGCGGGAGCATAGACAAGCCTCCGGCCCGCGTCGAGCGTTTGGGTGGGATTGGCGCTACGCTAGAAGTGGTACGACAGGGAGGCCCCGCCGGGAGCGGCCTCCAGCTCCAGATTTGCGGGGAGCATGTCGTGGCGCGACACGGCGAGGCCGATCGAGAGCCCCAGCGCGGCGCCGAAGACGACGTCCGACAGGTAGTGCTTTCGTTCTTCCATGCGACCGATGCCGGTTGCTCCCGCGAGGAGGAACGCGGGGATGCCGACTCTCGGCCCCAGCCGGCTAGCCAGCACGGGCGCGACGGCGAACGCGGTGGCGGTGTGACCGGAGGGGAAGGAGTACGCGCCGCCGCTCGGCCGCTTGCGATGGAACGCGACCTTGAGCGCTTGCACGACGACCGTGGAGTAGGCGAGCGATCGGAACATCTCCGAGCCTGTTCGCCTCAATTCCTTGTCGTGCGCCAGGTGTCCCACTCCCAGGAAGATTCCCGAGAGCGCCGCGAGCGTCACGCCCGATCCATATTCGTTTCCCAGATCGGATGGCCCGTCGAATCCGACACCCTCGAAGAGCGCCGCCTGTCTGCCGGCGTCTTCGAACGTGAGACTGGCGCCCGCGGCCACGGCGCCGACGGCCAGAATGGTGAGCGTTCTGGGCTGGACGACTGCCTTAAGATCGGAGCCGATCGTTCCGTGCCAGGTTGGGTTCGCGGCGGCGGTGGCGGCGGGCGCCGCGCTCAGGAGTAATGCGATCAGCGCCACGAGCCGGAGGGGAAGAGAAAGGGGGGGTACCTCCGGAGGGGGCATGACCTTCGTACCCCTGGGGTGGGAGGCGGTTCCCTGCTGGCGGGCGGCGGCGGTGTGGATGTGGCGGCGTTGACACTGCCGGGCCGGCAAACTACAGTTCGGCGTCCCACCCCCGCAGTTTTGCCGCCCCGAGCCGACCGCGCACCCTCTCTCCCGCGCGGAACATTCGTCAGCGATCCAAATAGTCATCGAATTCGTGACTATTTGGCCCGCCGCTATACCTACCCCGTAGCGAGAACCACGATGCCTCGCCGCGACCTGAATCACGACCTTCGCCTCCTGACGCGCGCCGCCCGGTCCCACATCATCACCCTCGCCCACGCCGCCCGCGTGCTCGGCCTACAGCAACGCCCGGCGACGATCAGAATGGCCCACCTAGCCGCCAAAGGATGGGTAAGACGAATCCGGCGAGGCGTGTTCCTCCTGATTCCAGCCAACGAGCCACACCCCCAAGAGGAGTGCGCGCGCGATCCGGAAGCGCTCGCGGAGGCCCTCTTCGCGCCCTGCTATCTCGGCGGGTGGAGTGCCGCCGCATATCAGGGTCTTCCCGGCGTGAAGAGGCGCGGAATTTTCGTCGCGACAAGCACGCGCGTTCGGAGGAGAAGCATTCGCGCGGAAGGGTTCCGCTATCACCTGGCTCACGTGCCGCCGGGGCACGTTCCGGGGCACGGCCTCGACCCGGTCCGATTCGGCGACATGCTCGTCTCGGGGCCCGCGCGGACGATTGTCGACGCGCTCTGCAACCCAGGTTGGCTTGGTGGCGCAATCTACCTCTCCGACGCGCTCAAGGTGCATCGGTTCTCACCCCACTGGGACGAGGAGTACTTCGCGGATATCCTGGAAGCGATCGGCACGGGCGCGGCGCACAAGCGGCTGGGGATGCTGATCGAGGCGAGGCAGATCCCGACACAGGGGTTGCTCCGCCGGGCGGTTGCCCGACGCACCTCGGGGGTGATCGACCTCGACCCAGGCAAGCCGAGCGAGGGCCCGATCTACTCCTTTTGGGGCGTGCGGCGGAACGCCGACCTGGACGGCTGGGACCTCCCCGACGATGACGCCACCGAGGACGACTTCATCGAAGGAGTCGACGATCAGGACCCTTGAGCGCTATTGTACGCGGATGCCGGGCCGCCCCCACAACCACTCGCGAATCCATGCATCGATGGCCCGACTCCTGATGGCCCTAGCCGCGCTCGGCTGGTTCTCCGTGGCCGCCCCAGCCCCAGCCCCGGCCGCCACGCTGCCCTACATCCCGCTCGATCACTGGACTACGCCGCTCATCGTGGAAGCCGCCGGACGCGGGCTTCTCCCTGGGCTTTCGCTCGCCGACCGCCCCTTTCGCCGTGCCGACGTGGAGCGCGCGATCCGCGAGGAGCGGGCCGCCATCGACTCCACGCAGGGCGACTACACGCCTTTCGAGTCGTGGCTCCTGACGCGGCTGGAGTCGGAGTTTGATCCGAACCAGCCGCCGCCTTCGCCCGCCTTCGCGCGCCTCACGCAGGACTGGACTGTCGGCTACGGCCTGGAAGCGCGCGGCTACGCGGCCTCCGGAGAGGACCATCGCCGCTTCGGCGCCGATGACGCCAAGGGGATAGCGCTGCCATTCGTCGGATTTCAGTCGGGCCGCGGCCTTGCCGCGGGCGTGCGCTTCCGCCTCGACACCGACGGCGCGCTGGTTCCCGACTTCAACGGCCGCGAGTGGCGAAGCGGCAGCACCGGCGACACGAAGAACGCCTACGTTCTCCTCCAACTCGGCGCGGCGGACATCCTCCTGGGA
>JANNMC010000347.1:0-2966 GCA_031397435.1 Candidatus Eiseniibacteriota bacterium | reverse complement strand
GCCTGATCCGCACGCCGCTGACCAGCACCTGGATGGAGCCGCGCGCGTGGGACCTGCTGCGGCACTACGAAAAAAACATCCCCCTGGGTCGCATCGGCCTGCCGCACCGACTCTTCTTCGCCCCGACCGCTACGCTTAGCCGCGCCGGGGTGACGCGCCGTGTTGGCGACCCTGACGAAAGGACTCCTTCGACCATGAACGACTCGATTCGCATCCTCGGCGTGCCGGGTAGCCTCCGCCGTGCTTCGTACAATCGGGGCCTCCTGCGCGCTGCCGCGGAGGTCGCTCCGGCGGGCGTGACCCTGGAGATTGCCGAATTGTCGGCGTTGCCGCTCTTCAACCAGGACCTCGAAGCGACTCCGCCGGCTTCAGTCCCGGCGTGGTGGGACGCGATCCGGGAAGCCGATGCCCTCCTGATCGCGACACCGGAGCACAATTACTCGGTTCCGGCGGTCCTGAAGAACGCCATCGACTGGGCGACTCGCTCACCGGGATCTATCCTGAAGCAAAAGCCCGTCGCGATGCTGGGCGCGTCACCCGGCGGTCTTGGAACGGTACGAGCGCAGTTGGCGCTCCGGCAGATTCTGCTCTTTCCCGACGCTCGCGTCCTGGCGAAGCCGGAAGTCATGGTCTCCCACGCCCGCGACAAGTTCGATGCGGAAGGGAACCTGAGCGACGAGAAGTCGCGCGTGGCGGTTCGCACCCTTGTCGAGGCCCTCGCCGCCTGGACGCGACTACTTCGCCACGGGGCGGTCTCGGCCTGACGGGGCCTGATCTGACGGGGCCTGGTTGCGCGGCGGCGGCTTGTCCTCTATACTCAGAGGCTTCCACGAAGACGCTAACCGAGGAGAATCTCGTCGTGATTCCAGCCACGCAAATGAAAGTCGGAATGGTCATCCTGCACAATGGCAACCCGTGCCGAGTGACGAACGTCATCCACGTCACGCCGGGCAACTGGCGCGGCATGGTCCAGACGAAGATGGTGAACCTCGTGACGGGCTCCCAGGCGGAGCACCGGTTCCGGTCTGAAGACAAGGTGGATCGCGCCGACCTGGAGCACCACCCGCTCCAGTATCTCTACCGGAGCGGCGAGGACTTCACCTTCATGAATACCGAGAGCTACGAGATGATCAACCTGACCGCGGAGGAGATCGGCGATGCCGTCGCGTTCATGGTGGAGGGGATGACGGTCGAGATGTCGTACTACGAGGGACGCCCGGTCGCGGTCGATCTCCCCATGTTCGTGGAACTCGAGATCATCGAGACCGACCCGGTCATGAAGGGCGCCACCGTCTCCTCGTCGCCGAAGCCGGCGAAGCTGAACACCGGGCACATGGTGAAAGTCCCGCAGCACATGTCCGTCGGCGATCGGGTCAAGATCGATACGCGCGATGGATCGTTCGTCGAGCGCGTCTAGCGCCGTCCGAACCGCATGGAGACTGTCATCGCGATGCTGATCACAGTTTCCGGAGCCTCCATCTGGGCTGAGTCCGCGGGCAGCGGACCCGCGATCGCCTTCCTCCACGCCGGCGTTGCCGACTCCCGCATGTGGGATGCCGAATTCCAGGCATTCCAGGCAACGCACCGCGTCATCCGCCTCGACCTTCGCGGGTTCGGTAAGACCCAGCTCGTCGCGGAGAAGTTCTCCTTTCACGGTGACGTCATCGCGGTGATGGATTCGCTCCACATCGATCGTGCGACGCTGGTCGGCTGCTCGTTCGGCTCCAACGTGGCGCTCGACGTCGCGCTGGCGTATCCCGAGCGGGTGGAGCGGCTGGTCCTCATCTCACCGAGCATCGGCGACGGCGGAGAATCCCCCGACATCCGTGCCTTCGTGGAACGCGAGGAGGCGGCGCTTGGGCGCGGCGATTTGGACGGCGCCACGGAAGAAAATCTCCGATTCTGGGTCGACGGTCCTACCCGTGCTCCAGGCGTCGTGGATCAGGACGCGCGGAGCCTTGTCGGCGTCATGCAGAGGCTCGCGTTCGAGAATCCCACGCCCGACGGCGTGAAACTCGATCGGCTGGTTCCTCCGGCGCGGGCGCGGCTCGGGGAGATCAAGATGCCGACTCTCATTGTTGCCGGAGCCCTCGACGTGCCGCACGTGCTCGGCGTGGCGCGACGGCTGAAGGAGGGGATCGCGGGATCGCGCCTGGAAGTGATCGCGCCTGGAAGTGATCGAGGGGACGGCCCACATCCTGACGCTGGAAGAGCCGAAGCGGTGGCAGGCCTTGCTCGCGGAATTCCTGAAAACCAAGTAGCAGCGTCCGCCGTTCGCGGTGCTAGGGTGGTGTCGTTCGGTGGGTAATCTACTAGGCTCCGTCTAGCCCCGCACGCGCCCTAGCCGCCGGGCGATCTCCCACGCCACGGCCGCTCCCTGTCCGACCGCGTTGGCGATCGAGGGACAGCCCGGCGCGCAGACATCGCCGGCCGCGAAGACCCACGGCGCGCTGGTCGCGCCGGCGGCGCCGGCGCGGATGAAGCCGGCGCGGTCGCATCGGAGTTGCTTTCGCACCAGTTCCGTCCTCGGCTCCCAGCCGATCCGGACGAATACGCCCGCACAGGGAATTCGTTCCAGCACGATCCGGCGCGATCGGCTCGCGCGCGCTCGATAGGTGACCGCTTCCACCCCCTCGGTCCCTTCGAATCCCGTCACGGCTGCGTCCATCACGAAGCGTATTCGCGTACTCGCGCGTGCCCGTTCCAGGAAATCCTCGCGCGCCCGAAAGTCGTCCGAACGGTGGAGCAGCGTGACGTCGGAGCCGACCTCCGCACAGAGGAGCGCATCCTCGACCGCGGCGGTGCCGCCGCCCACGATCACGACAGGCTTTCCGGCATAACGATCGCGATCCCGATTGGCGGAGTGCGACACGCCGCGCCCCAAGAATTCAGCCTCGCCCGAAACTCCGAGCATCCGTCGCCGTAGCCCGGTCGCGAGAACCAGGGCGCGCGCGGAGATTCGCACC
>JANNMC010000314.1:0-2244 GCA_031397435.1 Candidatus Eiseniibacteriota bacterium | reverse complement strand
TGCTCTTCTCGTCGACCTGGACCTGATTTACCCCGGCGACCTGGTACTCGATCGGGTCTTCCACCGTGATGATGTTCTTGGTCACAGAGTGGATTTGCTGGAGGAGCGAGTAGAGAAGCGTCGTCTTCCCGCTCCCGGTCGGCCCCGTTACCATGACGATGCCCTGCGGCCGCTGACCGAAGGCCTTGATCCGATCATAGTTCGTCGTCGACAACCCCAGCGAGTCGAGGCGAAGCGCCGACCGCTCCTGGTCGACGATGCGCATCACGATCTTCTCCCCGTGCGCGGTTGGCAGCGTGGAGACGCGAAGATCGATGCGGCGTCCCTCCATCTCCACCCGGAAGCGGCCATCTTGCGGAAGCCGCTTCTCGGCAATGTCGAGCGTCGCAAGGATTTTCACGCGGGAGGTCAGCGCCCCCTGTGTCCACTTCGGCAACCGCTCCAGGTCTTGCAGGAGGCCGTCGACCCGGATGCGAACGCCGACCCCCTTCTCGTGCGGCTCGATGTGAATGTCGCTGGCTCTCATCTCGACAGCGCGCGTGATGATCCAGTTCGCCAGGCGGACGATTGGCGGCCCGGCCGAGAGCTTCATCAGTTCCTCGAGCGAAGCGTCGGGCGGGGTGTCGACGATCTCCCGCACCTCGCTGACCGGATCGTCCTTGATGATGTTCTCGAGGATTTCCACGACGGAAGCGTCGATGTGGTAGTACTTCGAAATCGCATCGACGATCGCCGAAGGCGGCGCCAACGCCGGCTTCACGAAGTAGCCGCTCTGGAAGCGGATGTCGTCAATGGCGATCTGGTTCAGCGGATCGGCCATCGCCACGCGGATTGTGCTCCGGCCCTCGAGCTCGATCGGAATCGCGGTGTACTTCTTCGCGAGGTCCTCGCGGATCAGGGCGATCACGCTCTCCTCGATCGCCACGGAACTGAAATCGACGATCGGAAGTCCGAGCTGCTGATGGAGCACGTTGCAGACGTCGGTCTCGGAGATCATGCCGCTTCGCGCCAGAATCTGCCCCAGCGGCTCCTTCGTCTGCCGCTGGCGGCGGAGTGCTTCCTTGAGCTGGTGCTCGTTCAGGAGCCCCGCCTCGAGGAGATACTCGCCCAGTTTCTTCCGGCCGCTCGTCTCTTCCGTCGTCACGCGAAGACTCCGCCCTAAGTCGCTGCAATGGCAACGCCTGCACCATGGCGTCACCTGCTGCCAATGGGACAGGGAAGCGCTACATGCGCCAATCCGTCCACCGGTCTATCGGCAGGCTCTGGGCGAACTTGATGGAAGGCTGGGGTTGGTTACGCGTGCTCCACGGGCCGCGAGGCGCCCCGTTCGAAGGCGAGCTTGTCCATTTCCGCGCCGAACCGGACCGAGTACTCCCCGCTGAAGCAGGCGTAACAGTGGTCGCCCGGGCGCTCCACGCAGGATTGGAGCCCTTCCATCGAAAGATAGCCGAGGGAGTCGACGTTGAGGTACTTCCGGATCTGCTCGACGGTGTGGGAGGAAGCGATCAGCTCGCGCCGGTTCGGCGTGTCGATGCCGTAGTAGCACGACCAGCCGATCGGAGGGCTGGAGACGCGGAAGTGAATCTCCACCGCGCCCGCGTCGCGAAGCATGGCGACAAGACTCCGGCTCGTGGTTCCACGGACGATCGAATCGTCCACCACGACGACGCGTTTCCCTTCCAGGATGCGGCGGACAGGATTGAACTTGAGATTCACGCCGAAGTCGCGGGAGATCTGTTCTGGCGCGATGAACGTGCGCCCGATGTAGTGGTTCCGGATGAGCCCCAGTTCGAACGGAATGGCCGACTGCTCCGAATAGCCGAGTGCCGCCGAGTTGCTGGAGTCGGGAACGGCGATCACGATGTCGGCTTCGGCGGGATACTCCTCGGCCAGGCGGCGCCCCAGTTTCCGGCGCACCGAGTCGACGCTGAGGCCGAAGACGACACTGTCGGGGCGGGAGAAGTAGATCAGCTCGAAGACGCAGGCGCGCGTCGGCTCGGGCGCCAGGATCTTGATGGAGCGGACCCCCTCCTTGTCCAGGATCACCATCTCACCCGGCTCGATCTCCCGGATGAAGGTCGCCCCCACGATGTCGAGCGCGCAGGTCTCGCTCGCCAGCACGTAGGACTCGCCGCGGCGGCCAAGACAGAGCGGCCGGAAGCCGCGCGGGTCGCGAACACCGATCAGCTTGTCGCCGGCAAGGAGCACCAGCGAGTAGGCCCCCTGGCTGCGGGCCAGCGCCTC
>JANNMC010000303.1:0-3189 GCA_031397435.1 Candidatus Eiseniibacteriota bacterium | reverse complement strand
ATCGGGCAGCCCGATCGTGTGCCCGAATTCGTGGCAGTACGTGCCGATCGCGTAGTCGGCGGGGTGCTCGTTGAATTCCCCGCCCATGAAGTAGAGGAAGCCGCGCGCTTCCCCGAGCGTCACGCCCGGGAGGCATCCCGGCCCGCCGCCAGTGCCGGGGCAGTTCGAATAGATGGCTGTCCCCGCTTCATGAGACCAGATGTAGTTGAATGCCTGAGAGCCCGATACCACCTCTCCGCCGACACCCGGATGGATCACGCTGACCGCATCGATGTAGCCGTCGTCGTCGCCACTATGCGAGATGCCGTCCGGGCCATCGTTATCGAAGTATCCGAGCTTGCCATCGAAATCGTTGAAGCCCGCGTTCATGGCATCCTCGGCCAGGCGCTGCGCGCTCCGTGGATAGCCGCCGAAATCGAGCCCCGCCGATCCGTTCACGTAGTAGGCGTATGAGTGCGGCATGTCCAACCACTTCGACGTCACTTGACCGGAGATGATTAGTCGGCCATTCGACACCTCGCGGTAGTACTCGCGGACACTGGTGAAGCCGTCGTTCGGATCCTCACTGAAGAATATCTTCTGATAGTAGGCGGGCGTGCTCTGCGACGCGGGTTTCACCTCCCCGCCGAACTGATCGGAGGGAAACTGCGCCAGCACGACCAAGATGTTGCGTCGCGCCACGCCGCCCCGCGGATACCGCGAGGCGCTGAGCGCGAATTCCGCATGCACCTTGTCAGCGCCTCCGGCCCGCAGTTCGCTCCAGCGGCGAATCTGCTCGCGCACCTCGGCTTCCTGCGGCGTCCCGCGCGCCCGGTCCAGGAGCCACGGCGCCGGAGCGGCCGCCTGAGCCGCCGTCGCCACGCCGAGCAGCACGAGCGTCGCGATGGTGCGCACGATAGGAGTTTGGAAATCCCTCCGGCGAAGCAGCGTTCTCCAGCAAACCTTCACGCGAGACCTCCCAGCGCCACCGTCATTCCCACTCGATCGTGGCGGGCGGCTTTGAGCTGATGTCGTAGACGACGCGATTGACGCCTCGAACCTCGTTCACGATTCGGGACGACACTCGGGCCAGGAAAGCGTCCGGGAGCCGGGCCCAATCGGCCGTCATCCCGTCGCTTGAGGTCACCGCCCGGAGGGCGACCAGTTGGTCGTACGTCCGCCCGTCCCCCATCACGCCGACCGTGCGGACCGGCAGGAGCACGGCAAAGGCCTGCCAGACCGAGTCGTAGAGACCCGACTGCCGGAGCTCCGAGATGAAGATATCGTCCGCATCCGCAAGTGTCTCCAGCCCTTCTTCCGAGATCGGCCCCAGAAGCCGGACGGCCAGCCCCGGGCCGGGGAACGGATGGCGGCCCAGGATATGGGGCGGCAGACCCAGCAGGCCGCCCAGCGCCCGGACCTCGTCCTTGAATAAATCCCGAAGCGGCTCCACAAGTTCCATCCGCATGTGCTCCGGGAGCCCGCCGACGTTGTGGTGAGACTTTATTTTGGCCGAAGGCCCTCGGGTTGAGATGCTCTCGATGACGTCCGGGTAGAGGGTCCCCTGGGCCAGGAAGTCGGCTCCCCCCAGTTCGTGCGACTTGTCGTCGAAGACCTCGATGAAGACGCGGCCGATTGTCTTTCGCTTTTCTTCCGGATCGGAGATGCCGTGGAGCGCGTCGAGGAACCGCCGCCGGGCGTCCACCACGACGAGATCGGTACCGATCACGTCGGCCATCGCCGCGCGCACTTCCGTGGCTTCGTTCTTCCGGAGGAGGCCGTTATCGACGAAGACGGCGCGCACCTGGCCAGGGATTGCCCGGTGAAGGAGCGCGGCGACCACCGAGGAGTCGACGCCGCCGCTCAACCCGCAGATCACCCGTCCACCCTTTACCTGCGCCTGGATCTTCGCCGTCTGCTCTTCCAGAACCTTCCCCATCGTCCAGTCGCCGCTAAAGCCGCAGACGTCGAATAGAAAGTTTCGGTAGATGCGGGTGCCGTGGTCGGTGTGGGCGACTTCCGGGTGAAACTGAACGGCGAAGATGCGCTTCTCGGCGTTCTCGGCCGCGGCCAAGACACCCGAGTCGGTTCCTGCCAGCCGAACGAATCCTGGCGGGAGCATCTCGACCGTGTCGCCGTGGCTCGCCCAGACGCGGCTCGAGGCGGGGACGCCGCTCAGGATCGTCCCCTCCCGCTCGACCTCCAGCGTCGCCATGCCGTACTCGCGCCGATTGCTGGGGCGGACCCGCCCCCCCAGATCGCGGGCCAGCAGTTGCATGCCGTAGCAGACCCCCAGAACGGGGGCGCCGGCCTCGAGTGTCCCCGGCGGCAACCCTGGCGCGCCTTCCTCCAGCACGCTGCTCGGACCGCCCGACAGGATGATCCCCTTCGGCTTCCAGCGGGCGATCTGCTCCGCCGTGGCATGCGCCCCGTGAACCTCGGCATAGACGCCGAGCTCCCGCGCGCGCCGCGCGATGAGCTGCGTGTACTGCGACCCGAAGTCGAGAATGAGAAGAAGTTCGTGGCTCAATGCAGGAAACACCGTTCGCCGGTGAGAACCATCGACATCCCCGCGGCGTCGGCGGCCGCGACCGATTCCGCGTCGCGCACCGACCCGCCAGGTTGAGCGATCGCGGCGATCCCGGCTTGGGCCGCGAGCTCCACCGAATCGGGGAATGGAAAGAACGTGTCCGAGAGGAGCGCGGCGCCGCGCACGTCGTGCCCCGACCGCTCCGCTTTCAGGAGGGCCAGGCGAACCGAATCGACGCGCGACGACTGCCCCGCCCCGATGCCGAGCGTGCGACCGCCCTTCACGATCACGATGGCGTTCGAGACGACATGCCGCGTCACCTTCCAGCCGAATCGGAGATCGGCGAGCTCGGTGGCCGTGGCGGGGCGCTTCGTGACTGGCTTCCACCGTTCGAACGCTGGCGCCGCCGGGCGCGTCTGAACGAGCAGTCCGCCGAGGAGCCCCCGCGACGCGAAGGGGTCGGAGGCATCGCGGAGGAGGCCCGGAACGTCCAGCACGACGAGATTCTTCCGAAGCGCGTCGAGCCGTTCGGCGCTCGCCGTGATCTCCGGGGCCAGCACGACCTCGAAGAAGAAATTTCCGATGGCGTCGAGCGCCGCGTCGTCGAGCGGACGATTGAGTCCCAGGATGCCGCCGAACGACGAGAGCGCGTCGCCATCGCGCGCCAGCACCAGCGCCTC
>JANNMC010000297.1:0-16839 GCA_031397435.1 Candidatus Eiseniibacteriota bacterium | reverse complement strand
GTCGGTCGGGTTCGACTGGGAACGCGTGGCCGACGTCTTGGCGAAGTTGAGGGAGGAGGTCGGGGAGGCCGAGCAGGCCATCGCGGCGGGGCGCGAGGATGAAGTGGCCGAGGAGATCGGCGATCTCCTCTTCGCGGTGGTGAACCTGGCGCGCTTCGTGAAGACCGATCCCGAAGCTCGTCTCCGCGCCGCCACGGCGAAGTTCCGCCGCCGCTTCGATCGCGTGGCCGAGATGCTCCGGGCTGAGGGGCGATCGGTGGAGGAGGCCGGACTTCCCGAGCTCGACCGATTCTGGGACGCGGTGAAACGCGAGGAACGCGGCGAAACCGCTTCCGGCGCCTAGGCGCCTGTCCCGCTCGCCTCGCTCGGCGGGCCGCCCGGCGCCGGCACGCGCTTCTTGTCCTCATCCAGCTCCATCACGAAATTGAGCTGAAGTTCGCGCAGCACGTGCGCGAGGAACCGCGACTCTTCCGTGGTCAGGTTCCCCTTCGTCCGCTCCTCCAGCATCCGCAGCATGTCGATCGAGAGCTGTGCCTGCGGCATGTCGCGCTCGATCTCCTGCGTGAAGGGATTCACCGTCTTCCCCATCTGCTGCATGGCCGCCGCCTGGAACGAATGGATGAGTCCCAGGAAGAGGTCCCGGTTCGACATCGTCTCCGGAGCCTTGGCCGGGCCTGTGGCATCGGGCGGGTTCGCGGGAGTGCCGGGTGTCTCGTTCATCGCATGTTCTCCTCTGCCGCGTCGTCCGGCAGCACGTCGTCGGAAGGGACGCCGCCGGGCGAAGGACCGTCGATCCGCTCCGCCAGCACCATCGTGAGATAGGACGTTTCGCGCGCGGCCAGCAGGACCGGGTGATCCCGGCTCTGGCCCATCACCTCCACGAGGCGGAAGCGGGCGCCCGCCATTTTCGCCGCGGTGCGAAGGAGGTCGAGGAAAGCCGGCGCGTCCACGTGGTGCGAGCAGGTCGCCGTCGCCAGCGTTCCACCCGGAGCCAGGAGCCGCATGGCCGACGCGTTCAGCGTCACGTATTTCCGCACGCCGTCGTCGAGCGTCTTTCGGCTCTTCACGAGCGCGGGCGGATCGAGAATGATCAGGTCGAAGCGCTCTTCCTCGCGTCCGAAGGCCCGTACCACGTCCTCCACGCGCGCTTCCCGAAACGTCACGTCCTTCAACGGGGCATTTCGCCGGTGGTTCTCCCTCGCCCGTTCCAGCGCGGGCCGGCTGGAGTCGATGCCGAGCACGCTCTTCGCCCCCGCCGCGGCGCAGTGGAGCGCGAAGAGGCCGGTGTGGCAGTAGAGGTCGAGCACGCGCTTGCCGTGTGCTTCATGCGCCACGCGCTTGCGGTTTTCACGCTGGTCGAGGAACTCCCCCGTCTTTTGCCCCCCCCGAAGATCGATCGTGAGGACGTAGCCCTCGTAGGGTGCGTCGATCAGCTCCGGGACTTCTCCGCGCTCCAGCGTTCCGAGCCGTTCGAGCCCTTCAAGCGTTCTGCCGGAGCCGTCTCGGCGGCAGATGATTCCCTTGGGACGAATCAACTCTTGAAGCAGATCGAGGATCAGGTCCAGCCGCGCTTCGATTCCGGCGGTCAGACTCTGCACGGAGAGGTAGTCGCCGTATCGGTCCACGATCAGGCCGGGGAGGAAATCGCCCTCGCCGTGGATCAGCCGGTAGGTGGTCTCGACCGGGAGGATCCGCTCCCGCAGCGCCATGGCACGGCCGATGCGGTCGCGGAAGAGAGCCTCGTCCACGGGGCGCACGCGCCGGCTGTAGAGGCGGATGGCGATCAACGAGTGCGGGTTGTAAAGCCCGACGCCGATCGGCATGCCGCGGTGATCCTCGACGATCACCTCCGCGCCCGGCGCGGGTGATCCCTCAACCTCCGCGATTTCGTTGCTGAAGACCCAGGGATGCCCGGAGCGAATCCGACGGTCCTGATTCTTGGCAAGACGGGCGCGCTTCACGCGGCCCTCAACGCTTCCGCCGCGTCGGTGGCTTCGGCTTCTTCACCTCGGGGGCGAGCCCAAGGTAGCCGATCATCTTGCTCGCGAGCTTGGCGGCGAAGAAGTCGGAGACGATTTGCCCCGGAATCGGGCAGAGCTCCACGATGTCCATTCCGACGACCTGCCGGCGCTCGAACACGGCACGCAGGAGCCGCAGCCCCTCGTCCCAGGTAAGGCCCCCCGGTTCGGGCGTGCCGACCCCGGGAACGTATGCCGGGTCGAACGCATCGAGGTCGACGGTGATGTAGACGGGATTTCCAAGCCGCTCGACGATCTCGTCCACGGGGAGTCCGTTCGCGCGAATTTCGCGCCCCAGGTAAACCGGCGCCTGCTCGGCGTGGACGTAGTCGGCTTCCTCGCGCGAGACGCTCCGGATGCCGACCGCCACGGTCGGAATGCCGAGATCGCGGATGCGCCGCATGACCGAGGCGTGACTCAGCTTCGTCCCCTGGTATGCGTCGCGGAGATCGAGGTGAGCGTCGAGCTGAAGGACCGAGAGCGCCGGGAAGCGACGCTGGAGCGCGGCCACCGGGGCCAGCGTCAGCGAGTGCTCGCCACCCAGCGTGAACGGCACGATCCCCTTCTCCGCCACCGCCTCCACAGTCTCTTCCAGGCGGCGCATCCCCGCCTCGATGTCGGCCGGGTCGATCTCGATTTCCTCCAGCGTCGTCACGCCGATCTCGAACGGCTCGCGATCCAGCTCCTCGTCGAAAAACTCGACCTGACGCGATGCTTCGAGAATGGCGCGGGGCCCGAAGCGCGTTCCGGGCAGGTAGGAGGTGGTCTGGTCGAATGGCGCGGGAATCACCGCGACGCGGGCGCGATCGAGGCGCGACTCCTCCGGCGCGACGCCGAGGAAGAGGCGCGGCGCTGGCGTGGCGAGGCGGTTGCGGCGTGGTGGGGCGGACACGGGTGCACCTCCGAAACGAAGCCGCGCGGCACGAGGCCGCGCGGCGAAGGAACGAGCGAGGGAATCGTCGGTAGGGCTAGTAGCGTGAGCCGCCCTCGTCTTCGTCGGTCTCCTCTTCCTCGTCGTCGTCATCATCGTCGTCGTCGTCGTCCTCGTCTTCTTCTTCCGCGAACTCGTCGTCGTCCTCTTCCAACTCCTCGAGTTCGTCGTCCTGCTCCATGGGATCCTTGTCACCGTAGAGATCGGTCCGCCGTGCTGAGAGTTCCATTGCGTCTCCGTGTGATTCCAATTCGTGCCAGCTCATCTCGGACTCCTCGAATCCTGGGGTGCCCGCGAGCCCGCGGAGCATTTCGTAAAACCGCGTCGGGAAGGTACGGAGCCCTGAAGGGCCCGTCAACGGAAAAGCGAACTATTTCCAACCTCTTGCGGCACTGGGGGTTCGGGATGCCACCGCGATGGCCGCGAGAGCCTTCTTGGCCTCCGGCGGCAGGCGCTTCGCGCGGAGCTGCCGACAGTGGCGGATCGTGGCGCGCATCGTGCGGCAGGTCGCGGCGCACTCGGGGCAGGCGCGAACATGGTCTTCCAATCGCGCGCAGACGGCGGCGCTCACCTCCCCCTCAAGGTGAAGACTCCAAGAATGCGCGATGTCGGGGCAGCGGCGCGCGCGCGGCGCGACCTCCTCCCCGGTCACGAGCGGCTGGAGCCGGGCGCGGAGTTCCAGCCGGGCTCGATGGAGTCGCGACTTGAGCGCTCGCTCGGTGATGCGGAGCACCGTGGCCGCCTCGCGCGCGGAGAGCCCCTCGACGTCGCGAAGCACGACCGCCTCTCGGAGTGAGGCCGGCAGCGATCGAAGCGCCGCGGCTACCGCTTCCCGGATCTCTCGGCGCTCCAGGCGCCCCTGCGGATCGGCCTCGGGATCGCGATCGGCGGGCTCGGCCCCGTTCTCCTCCCGCCACGCGTCAAGCGACGCCACGGCCTGCCGGGAGCGGCGACGATGCCGGATGCAGGCATTCCGCGCCACGCTGTAGGCCCACGTGCTCAGAGTGCCATCCCCACGGTAGCGAGCCAGCGATCGGACCAGCGAGGAGAGGACATCCTGGGCGATCTCCTCGGCATCTTCCCGGTCGCGGCAGAAGGTCATCCCGTAGCGAAAGGCCGGTCGCGAGACGATGGAGAGCAGCCGCCGGAGCGCCACCGCGTCGCCCGCCTGGGCCGCGGAGATCAGCCGGTTTTCCTCGGCACGGCGTTGCTTCGAGGCTGGGGGCGACGAACTGGGGGTTTTGGCCACATCGCCGAAGTAGCTGCCGTTTCGTCGCTTAGGAGATTCGACGAATCCTTTCGCCACCAGATGCCTCCCACGTATCGCCATGCAACCAAAACCAATCCTCAGGCCCCCGGGACGGGGGCGCCACCGCCGGATGATAGCAGCCTTGCTCATGACTCTCGTGGCTTCGTTCGGTGTGCTCTGGGCGCCCCCGTCGCGGGCCTCCGATCAGGGCATTGCCCCCCCGGGCGATCGAGCCCCCTGGACCCTGGAGCGCATCCTGGAGGCGGCGCGGCGCGAGTCCCCCGCCGTGCGGGCAGCCAGGGCCGAAGGGCGCGCCGCCGCCGCCGCCGGAGCGACCGCTTGGAGCGCCCTCTCCCCCAAGTTGTCGGCACGCGGCGGTCTGACACGCTCCAACGACCCCGCGCTCCTCTTCTCGCAAAGACTCTGGCAGGGGCGATTCAGGGCGGAGGACTTCGAGCTTGGCGCTCTGAATCAACCGGAGCCGCGGAGCGCGCTGGAGTACGGCTTCCTGCTGGAGCAGCCGATCTGGAATGGAGGGGCGGAGGTAACAGCGCCCGCGGTCGCCTCGAGCGCGCGGCGGGAAGCGAGCGCTGCCTCGCGCGCGGCGGTCGCCGATGCCCTCCTGGACGTCGTGCGGCGCTATGTCGGATACGTGGGCGCACGGGAACGCGCGCTCGCCGATTCGACGGCCCTTGCGGCGGCGCGCGCGGCACACGCCTCCGCGGTGGAGCGTCACCGCCACGGCCAGATCCCCGACCTCGACACGCTCCGAACGTTCGCGCGTGCTGCCGAAGGAATCGAACGCGCGCTCACGAGCGGGCGCGACCGCGACGTCTCGCGCCGCCGCCTCGGCGACGTGATCGGAACGTCGCCCACCGACGCGGAGATCGCCACTCCCGAACCCGCCGACGCGACCGCCTTCCTGGCGGAGGCGGCGGCTGCCGAGGGCGACGTTCCCGAACTCGAAGCGTCGCGCGCCCGGGCCCGGCGCCTCGGGCTGGAAGCTTCGCGCGCGGCGCTCCGGCTTTTCCCCTCGGTTAACGGCCGCGTGGCCGTCACGTATTACCGCGACCCCGAAGTCGACGACGTGGAGCGCCGCTGGTTTGCCGGGCTCTCTCTCGACTGGCCGCTCTGGGACGGCGCCCAGCGTTGGAACGAGCGCCGCGCCGCGGCCGCCCGTGCCGACGGCGCGAGAGCCGAGCTGATCGCCGCGGAGCGCGAGCTGGCCGCTCGGACGGAATCGGCTCGCCGCGATCTTGAAATCGCGGGTCCGCGGCGCGACGCCGCGTGGGCCGCGCGCCAGGCTTCCGACGAGGCGTTACGCCTGGCCACTGCCCGCTACGGTGCGGGGCTCCTTCCCTTGGACGGATGGCTTGCGGTGGATGCCGAGGCGGCGCGGGCACGAGAACGACATATCGCGCGCGAAGCCGACCTGCGGCTCGCGGGCTACACCTATCGACACGCTATCGGGGGACTGAGATGAATCGATCGACGCGAAGGCTGATCGCGCTCGCCGCGCCGCTTCTCCTGGCCCTGGCCGCGGCCGCGATCGTGGCCGGCTGCGGAGGAGGCGAGAAGGCGGAGCCGGCCGACTCCCGCGCGCCCGTGACGGTGCGGGTGACGGTCGTCCGCGCCGGCGCCACCGGCGATGGCCTGGTTCTTCCGGGACGAGTGGAGGCGCGCGAGGAGGTGACGCTCTCCTCGAGGATCGCCGGGCGCGTGACATCGCTCCCGCTGTCGGGAGGCGCTCCATTTCGGGAGGGAGCGGTGCTGGTCCGTTTCGACGCGCCCGAGGCGCGCGAGGCGCTCGCCGCCGCCGAGGCTGCGTGGAGCGCCGCGCGGGCGCGCCTCTCGCTCGCGCGACGCCAGGAAGCCCGGTACGACACGCTTTACGCCTCGAGAGTGGCCGCGCTCCACGAATTGGAAGTCGTCCGCGCCGAGCGCGAAACCGCCGAGGCCGCCGAGCGGGGCGCCGCGGCGGCCGCTTCCGAGCGGCGCGCCGCGGTAGAGATACGCGCTCCCTTCGCCGGCGTCGTCGTGCGGCGGCGCGCCGACCAGGGAGCCGAAGTCGGCCCCGGGGCGCCGCTCCTCGACATCCGCTCTCGCGAGAGCGGGCTCGTCGCCGCGGCCATCCCCGAGCGGGAGGCGGAACGCGTCCGCGGACCGGTGTCGATCCAGGTTGGTGACGGTCCGTGGCGCCCGGCGACGCTCGTTCGTGTCGACGGCATGATCGATCCCCTCTCCCGGACCCGAACGGCGAGATTTCGCCCGCGCGACGGGGGCGGCGGCGCGCTGGAGGCGGGAGCGTTCGCGCGCGTCCGCCTCGGCGGCGCGGCTTCGCGCGACGCGACACGTGGCGCGGCCGGCACGAGCGCGGCCGGCGGAAACGCGTCGGAATTCACCATCCCCGCCGAGGCCTTCGTCCATCGCGGATCGCTCGCGGGAGTCTATGTCGTGCGCGACGGCCACGTGTCGCTTCGCTGGCTCCGCGTGGGCCGCCAGGCGGGAGAAGGCGTGACCGTGCTGGCCGGGCTCGACGCGGGCGACAGCGTCGCGCTCGATCCCACGGGACTCGAGGACGGCCGCCGCGTGGAGGCCTCGAGGTGAGTCTGTCTCGACCCCCTCGCGCGCGCCCCAGCGGCCCTGCCGGCCGCCTTGCCGGGTATTTCCTCCACTCCAAACTGACGCCGCTCGCGATCTTCGCGTCGCTCTTCCTCGGACTCTTCGCCTTCGCCACGCTTCCCCGCGAGGAGGAACCGCAGATCCGCGTTCCGATGGTGGACGTCGGCCTCCGGTGGACCGGAGCCACCGCCGAGCAGATCGAGCGCCAGCTCACGTCGCCGGTCGAACGGCGTCTCTGGGAGATCCCGAAACTCGAATATCTCTATTCCACCTCGCGCGACGACGGCGCGCTCCTGATCGCGCGATTCCAGGTCGGGACCGATCCCGACGTGGCGCTCGCGCAGATCCGCACGCGCCTCGACCACGCCGCCCCCGAGCTCCCCCGGGGCGCGGCGATCGCGTCGGTGGCGCCGCGCGGCATCGACGACGTCCCGGTCCTGACACTCACGCTCACGAGCCCCAAACGCGCCGACTGGGATCAGAACGACCTCAGGCTCGTGGCGGCCGAATTGGCCGAGCCGCTCCGGCAGGTTCCCGGCGTGGCGCGCGTCCGGCTCCTCGGAGGCTCGCCGCGCGAGATCTCCATCCGCCCCGATCCCGCGCGCATGGCCGCGGGCGGCGTCTCCGTCGACGCGCTCCTCGGCGCGATCGCGGTGAACGGTGCCGCCTCTCCTGCCGGCGCGCTGGTCTCTTCCAATCGCGGAACCGAGATCCGCGTGGAAGGCGCCTACCGCTCCGCCGACGACCTCCGTGCGCTCCTGGTCCCGACGCGCGGTGGCGGGACGATCCGTCTCTCCGAACTCGCCGAGGTCGCCGACGGGCCGGGAGAGCCCGAGAGCTACGTCTTTCACGCCGAGCGGGGTCACCCGCGCGAGCCCGCCGTCACGGTGGAAGTGACGAAGCGGCCGGGCGTGAACGCCACCGTCCTGACCGAGGCGCTCCGTGCCCGTGTCGAGGCGCTCCGCCCCGGGCTCCTCGGCCGCGACGTCACCGTGGCAGTAACGCGCGACTACGGCGCGACCGCGAAGCACAAGTCGGACGATCTCCTCTTTCACCTCCTCCTCGCGACGCTCTCGGTCGTGGCGCTCATCGCGCTCGCGCTGGGGCGACGCGAGGCGGTCATCGTGGCGATCGCCATTCCGGTGACGCTGGCCCTCACGCTCTTCATTTACCGAGCGTTCGGATACACGCTGAACCGGGTCACCCTCTTCGCGCTCATCTTCTCGATCGGCATCCTGGTGGACGACGCCATCGTGGTCGTGGAGAACATCGCGCGCCACTTCCGCATGAAGGATGGACGCAACGTGGACGAACGCGCGGTGGACGCGGTGGACGAGGTCGGCAATCCGACCGTGCTCGCCACCGTCGCGGTCATCGCCGCCATCCTGCCGCTCGCCTACGTCGGCGGACTGATGGGCCCCTATATGAAACCGATCCCCGTCGGCGCGTCGATGGCGATGCTCTTCTCGCTCGCCGTGGCGTTCGTGATCACGCCGTGGGCCGCGCGGCGGCTCCTCCGCGTTCCGAAGGGCGAGGCCGGCGGGCACGGCAACGGACCCGAAAACGAAGGAACGCTCGACCGCCGCTACCGCGTCTGGATGAATCGGCTTCTTACAGACGGCCGATTCCGTCTCCGCTTCTTCGCGGTCGTCGCCGCCCTCTGGCTTGGCGCCGTCTCGCTCGTTGCTTTCCGTGTCGTCACGGTCAAGATGCTCCCCTTCGACAACAAGAGCGAGTTCGAGGTGATGCTCGACCTTCCGCCGGGGACGCCGCTCGAACGGACCCTTGCCGCGGCGCAGGCGGTGGCAGACCGGCTGGAGCACATTCCGGAAGTCTCCGCCGTCCAGATCTACGCCGGGATCGGCGCGCCTGTAACCTTCAACGGCCTGGTTCGCCACTACGACTTCCGGACGGAGCCTCGCTTCGCCGAAATTCAGGTTCAACTGGTCCACGCCGGAGAGCGCCGGGAGCAGAGTCATCCCATCGCACGGCGGATCCGTCCTTCGCTGGAGGAGGTGGCCGCCCGCTTCGGCGCACGGCTTAAGGTCGTGGAAGTGCCGCCCGGACCCCCCGTGCTTTCCACCCTCGTCGCCGAGATCTATGGCCCCGACCTGGAGGGCCAGCGCCAGATGGCGCGCCAGGTCTGGAAGGTCTTCCGCGAGACGCCGGGCGTGGTCGACACCGATCTACTCCTGACCGAGGGACAGCCAGTCACCCGGCTCCGCATCGACCGCGACCGCGCGGCCCTGGCCGGCACGACGTCGCAAGCCGTGGCCGACGCTGCCGCGGCACTCGTTGGCGGCGCACCCGTCGCGGTGCTCGACGCGCCGATGCAGGCCGATCCGGTGCTGGTGCGAACTCGGCTCGCGCGGGCCGATCGGGCCGACGCCTCGCCGCTGGCCGCGCTTCGCGTCGGTTCCGGCGAGGGGACCCCGCTCTCGGAACTCGCCACGGCCACCGCCGACACCGCGTCACTCGAAATCCATCACAAGAATCTACGCCGTGTCGTCTACGTCCTGGGCGACGTCGCCGGGCGCGTCGAGAGCCCCGTCTACGCGATCGCCGACCTTGGGCCGCGCGTGCAGGCGCTCGCGACCCCGAACGGAAGACCGCTGCAGCAGACCAGCACGGTCGCGCCGGACGATCCCCGCCGCTACGGCCTCAAGTGGGACGGCGAATGGCACATCACCCTCGAGGTCTTCCGCGACATGGGCGCCGCGTTCGGCGTGGTCCTGATCTTGATCTACGTGCTCACGGTTGGGTGGTTCCGCTCCTTCACGACTCCGTTTGTGATCATGCTTCCGATTCCGCTCAGCCTCGTCGGCATCCTCCCGGCCCACGCCCTGACCGGCGCCTTCTTCACCGCCACGTCGATGATCGGCTTCATCGCCGGCGCGGGGATCACAGTGCGGAACTCAATCATCCTTGTCGACTTCATCGAACTGCGGCGCGCGCAGGGACTGGGCCTCAAGGAAGCCGTCGTGGACGCGGGGGCGGTTCGCTTCCGCCCGATGGTGCTGACGGCGGCCGCGGTGGCGGTTGGGGCAAGCGTGATCCTCTTCGATCCAATCTTCCAGGGACTCGCCATCGCCCTCATCGGCGGCGAGGTGGCCGCGACGGTCCTCTCGCGCATGGCGGTTCCGGTTCTCTATTACCTGTTGAATCGCCGATCGGCGGAAGCAGCGTCACAAAGTCAAACCCAGGAGGTGGAATCATGACGGTCAACGAAGGGCTACGAGGTGTGGCAGGGACGTTCATCCTGGCGTCGGTGGCGCTTGGCGTCTGGGTGAATCCCTGGTTCTTCGCCTTCACGGCGTTCGTGGGGGCGAATCTGCTCCAGTCGGCCTTCACGCACTCGTGCCCGATGATGTGGATCTTGAAGAAGTCCGGCTGCCGCGCTGACTGATCGCCACCCCGCGGTGCTGGTGCCGGCTACCCCTGGCTGCTGACCGCCGCTCCCGGCCGGAGCACCCGCCGGTGGTATTCGTGGCGTAGCGTCACCTTCATCCCCGCCGACTCGTAGAGCCGGGTCGCCCCCGTCGCGTTCTGCGCGTCGACGCCGAGTCCGATCCGCCGGCGTCCCCCCGCGTGCAGCGCGGCGAACGCACTGAGCAGGAGCGCGCGGCCGATCGCGCGGCCCCGCCAAGCGCTCCGCACCCCCACTTCGCGAATCCAGGCCATGCCCTCGAATGGATAGGGGAGGATCGCCCCCGCAGGCTCCCGCCCGTCCCACGCGATCCGCCAAAGCGAGGGATCGGTGACCGGATGAGCGCGCCGTCGCTCCATCCACTCCGCCGGCGGCTCCGGCGCAAAGAGATAGTGCTCCGCGAACGACTCCTGGATCGCCCGATGGATGGCGGCGTCGTCCTCGCCGGGGCGGTATTCGCGGATTTCGATTCCCGGGATCTCGGGCGGCCCCGGGCATTCGTCTCCCAGTTCGATGACCATGCGGAAGTAGGTCCGCGCTACCGGGTAGCCGCGGCCGTCGAGGAACGCGGCCCACGGCGATCCCACCGGCGCGAAAAATCCCAGCGTGATTTCGCCGCCAGGGGGCGCGTCGCGCTCGTGTTCCCTGGCCCGCTCCTCGATCCGCGAGCAAAGGAACGAAGCGATCGTCTCGTAGGTTGGGCCGGGGCGAGAGTAGATGTCGCCGATCATCTCGTGGTGCGGCACCTTGTCCCAAACCCAGCCGTAGCCATGAACCGCACCATCCTCCCCCACCACGATCCAGGCGTCGCGGGAGCGGTCGAAGCGGGGGAGCGACCAGTCGTCGCGCACGTCGTCCGCATCGGTCTCGGCCTCGCCGATCTCGAAGAGGTCACACGCGCACATCAGTTCCGCAACCGCCTCGGCCTCCTCCAGCGCGGGACGGCGGAGGTGGTGACCGGGGGGCAGTTCGGGATAGCTTGGGGATTCGGGGGTTGCCGAAGTCATGGCGTGGCTCCTGGATGTCGCGCTAGCCCGCCGCGGGGCCGAACCATCGAATGAGCAACAGACTCGCGGTCGCGGTCGCCGCCGCCGTCGCGAGTCCCACGTAGAAAGGACGCATGCCGGTCTTCCGCATCGCCTCGAAGCGCGTGGAAAGTCCCACGCCGGCCAGCGCAACAAGAATCAGGAAGCGGACGGCGGTCTGGATCGCCCGGGGTACGTCCTGACCGGTCGCGTCGGAAAGCGCGCGAACGGCGCCGAACGTGTTGAGCAGCGCGAGCAGGAGAAATCCGACGACGAAGAACGGGAGCGACTGCTGGAGCCGCTTCCGCCACCCGGCCGGAGCCGCTCCCGCGCCGCTGGCCGCCGTTGTCGCGCGACTGTACGCCAGTCCCATCGCCACGATCACGCCGCCCATGAGCGCGTTCCGCGTCAGTTTCACCGCGGTCGCGATCTTGCCCGCCTCCTCGCTGTAAGCGAAGCCCGCCGCCACGACCTGCGACGTGTCGTTCACGGCCGTCCCCGCCCACGTGCCGAACGCGGCGTCGCTCATGCCGAGTGCGTGTCCCACGAACGGATAGAGGAAGACCGCCACGGTCCCAAAGAGCGTGTTCGTCGCGATGGCGAAGGAGACCTCGTCGTCACGCGCGCCGATCACCGGCGCCGTGGCCACGATGGCCGAATTGCCGCAGACGGCCGTGCCGACGCCAATGAGCGTCGCCAGGCGTCCCGGAATTCCCAACGCGCGCCCCAGCAGGTGCGCCACGGCAAGCGCGAGGAGCATGAGCGCCACAATCATCAGGAGCGCCTTCCCGCCGATCGCCACGACCTGCGCGAACGAGAACGTGGCCCCCAGGAGGACGATCGCGGTTCGGAGAACCGTGTGGAACGAGAATCGGATTCCAGGAGCCGTCGCCCCGGAGAGACGCATCGCGTTGCCGATCGTGAGCCCCAGAAGGACGGCCACGATCACCTCCCCGACGGCGGCGCCCACCGCGTGCGGCAGGAAGCCGTGGAGAAGCCGGGCGGTCAACGCGACCGTGACTGCCAGAAGGAGCCCGGGAAGGATTGGGCCGAGTGCGCGCGCGGAGGACATGACGGCCAAGAATGCCCTGCCGGAGGCTTCGGCTCAACCGTCGATTGCGGCTCCCTCCGATTCAGGTCCCCCCCTCGGTGCATCTTGACGCGATCCCACCCGTCTTGCGAGACTCCGCCCATGAGCCAACTAAACGTCGTGCCTGAGATCACTCCGGAAGAATTGGTCCTTCGCGTCGAGTCGGGCGTGCCGCTTCGCGTCCTGGACGTCCGGGCCAATACGGCCAGCGGTCGAATCGACATCGTGCCGCAAGAGTCCTACGTGAATATCCGCGGCTCTCAGATCCTTGCCATGGGCGCCGCGGTCCAGAGTGCCGTGCCTCCGTCCGATCCCGTGGCCGTCGTCTGCGAGCGCGGCAACAGCAGCAAACAGATCGCCGCGCATCTGAACGATCTCGGATACAAGGCGTCGTCGATTCGCGGCGGCATGGCCGCCTGGGGCATCGCGGTCGTGGCGCGACCGCTGGCCGCCCCCGCGGGGTTCGACCTTCTGCTCCAGTTCGACCGCGTCGCCAAGGGTGCGACGGGGTACCTCCTGGGCGCCGGCGGCGAGGCACTGATCGTCGATCCGCCGCGGAAGGCGCAGGCCTATCTGGAAGCGGCTCGCGAGCGCGGACTCAAGGTCGTGGCGGTGGCCGACACGCACGTGCACGCCGATTACATCAGCGGCGGCCCCGGCCTTTCCAGAGCGCTCGACATCCCCTACTACCTTCACCCGCGCGACGCGATCCTTCCCTACGATGGAAGCGTCGGGAAGATCGTCTACACGAAAGCGGAAGAGGGGACGGTCATCAAGGTCGGCCCCGCTTCGGTCCGCGTCATTCCCACGCCGGGCCATACCGAGGGGAGCGTCAGCTTCGTGGTGGGCGACGACGTGGCGTTGACGGGCGATTTCATCTTCGTGAATTCGATCGGACGTCCCGATCTCGCCGGCAAGACCGAGGCGTGGACGAAGGAACTCTGGGCGTCGCTGGAGCGCGCGCGCCGCGAGTGGCCCGCCACGATGCGCCTCTACCCCGCGCACTACGCCAGCGAGGCCGAGCGGGAGAAGGACCGCACCGTGGGAGGCACGTTCGCCGCCATCCAGGCCCGGAACGAGCCGCTTCGGTTCGGGGATGAAGCATCGTTCAGCGCTTGGGTGATGAAGAAGGTGGGAGGAAGTCCGGAGAGCTACAAGAAGATCAAGGCCGTGAATCTGGGCCTCGTGGAGGTCTGGGACATGGAAGCCCAGGAACTCGACTGCGGAAGAAACGAGTGCGCCCTGGGGTGAAAAATGGCGGGGTCGACGGGACTCGAACCCGCGACCTCCTGCGTGACAGGCAGGCGTTCTAACCGACTTAACTACGACCCCACCATGGGCGTCAAATCGAAGAAGTCGAAGTATAGAGAACCGGCCGGGGGGCGTCAACCGCGCCCTCCGGGCCTTCCAAACCAAGATGCCGGACAAAGTTGCCCGGGGTAGGCGGCGTGCGCACTTGGTCCCTACATCACCGCGAACTCGGCCCCTTTGTAGTAATGCCGCAGGATTTCCCGGTACCCTTTCCCCGCCCTCGCCATCCCCAGCGCCCCGGTCTGACAGAGCCCGATTCCATGTCCGTTCCCCGCTCCCGAGACGACCACCCGTTCCGGGCGTCCCTCGGCATCCCGCGTCACGCCAATCTTGAGAAAACTGCTCCGGAGGATCGCCTTCCCCCCGGGGCGGCGAAGCACCCATCGAACCCGATCGCCGCGGAGAACCGTTTCGCCCGCCGTCGTCTCCACCACGAGTTCGGCGACGCGGCCACAGCGGGAGCGGGAGCGAATGCGCGCGTCGAGGAGCGATCCCGAGAGTAGGGCCGGCGAAGCCCCCTCGACCGGCGCGTACGTGCGCAGGAGGTCGAGGAACTCGGCCACGCTCCAGCTCTCCATCCAGCGGTAGTGTCCCGAGCGGGCGCAGTAGGAGCTGTCGTCGTTCCCCGCGTCTCGCACGCTCCGCAGATACGAAGTCCAGGGCCAGGGCCAGACGTCCTCCACGTTCGACGTGCGGCCGCCGCAGGTGGAGGAGTAGAGCGCGCGCAGCGGGAGGCCATCCGCCAGCGCCACCTCGCCCCGCGTCTCGTGGAGCGCGCGATCGCTCTGCTCGTTCTCCCGCCTCGTTCCTTCGTAGACCTGATCCTCCGTCGTCGCCCAGAGATCGAACCCTAGTTCGGCGCGGCGCCCGATGTAGGAGAGCGTGTAGGAGCGCGCGGCCACGGCCTGCGCCTTCACGGCTTCGTACTCGGCAGCCGGCGGATTGCCGATCTCGCTCGGCAGCACGCCGCGGAGGTAACTCTCCAGTTCGACTTCGTTCACCAGCGAGAGTCCCTCGCGGTTCGAGGCGTGAATCCGAAAGCTCCCGCGATACCAGCGCCCCGACCAGCCGCTCAATCCACGGTCGGACGGCACGAGGCGAAGCGTCTCCCCGGGCGATCCGCTCCAGAGCGGCGCCAGCTCCCCTTCGCGGAATACCTCGAGCGGTCCCGCGCCGAGGCGGGAGATCTGCATGCGATCGCCCCTTGCGCCGCTCGCCACCGTGGCCCCACCGAGCGTCACGAGCGTCCAGGGTGTCGAACCGGCTACGAGCAACCGCGTGCTCGCGGTTGCGAGGCCGACACGAACCGTGCGCGCCTGCCGCCACGCGCGGGAGATCGGAGGCGGACCGCCGGCGCGCGTTTCGGTCGTCGGGGGTGGCACGGGGCTCGGCGTGGTGGGACGCGTGGCCGGAGTTGCGGGACGCGGCGCCTCTTCCACGGCCCGCGATCCCGCGCAGCCGGCGCCACCCATCGCGATCGCGAGAGCCGCGGCCAGCGTGGCGGCGCGACGAAGTCCAAGCAACGTCACGCCCGCTCCCCCAGGGGGGCCGGCGTGATGGAACCGAGCACGACCTCGCGCCGCGCTCCGGTGGCGGACGGAACATTCCCCGGCCGGCCGCGCAACGTCTCGTGCGCCAGGAAGGCGAATGCCATCGCCTCCTTCGCGTCGCCCGGAACGCCATGCTTGTCGCTCGCCACGACCCGCGTGCCAAGGACCGCCGCCTCCAGGGCCTGCAGGAGCGTTCGATTCTTCGCGCCGCCGCCGGAGACGATGATCTCGTCGGGGATCTTGGCGCCATCCGCAGACGAGAGGGCGATTCCCTTCGCAACCGCTGCCGCGACGAGCGCGACGGCAGTGCGGAGGCGATCCTCCAGCGCCGCGCCTTCGGTGCGGGCCAGGAAGCGGTCGCGGTAGGCTGCACCGAACTCCTCCCGGCCGGCGCTCTTGGGCGGCTTCCGGTTGAAGTAGGGATCGGAGAGAAACTCCCGCACCACGGCCATGTCGGCGCGCCCCCGCGCCGCCAGTTCGCCACCGGCGTCGTAGCGCGCGGTGGGATCGGCCGCGGACACGATCCCGTCGAGGAGCATGTTCGCCGGCCCGCAATCGAACGCCATCAGCCCGGCAAGCGTTCCTCCCGGAAGTAGGCGCGTCAGGTTCGAGATCCCGCCGAGGTTCAGGAGCACGCGGTCACTCTCCGGCGTTCCGAATTGATTCCAGTCGAAGCGGGGCACCAGCGGCGCGCCCTCCCCTCCCGCCTGAATGTCGGCCATGCGGAAATTGGAAACGACCGGCACGCCGAGCGCGGAGGCGAGCACCGATGGCTCGCCGATCTGCGCGGTGAAGCGGACGCCCGAGCGCTCTCCCCGAGGATCGTGGAATACCGTCTGGCCGTGGAACCCCACGACCTCCACCCGAACGCCGATGGCGGCGGGCGCGGAGAGCGCCTCGCGAGAGACCTCCGCGGCAAGCGTCGCCAGCCGCACGGCGAGCGAGAGGAGCGTGCGCATCGGCAGCGTCCCCTCCTGCGCCTCGAGAATCTCCGCGCGGGTCTTGTCGTCGAACGGACGAGTCGCGAACGCCACCAGGGTGGAACGATGGCGCGCTCCATCGTCGGCGACGCGCGTCAGCGCCACGTCGATGCCGTCGGCCGACGTGCCGGTCATGATGCCGATCGCGTGCGCCAGCTCCACACCGGCGGGGCGTGCCGAGCGCTCCTCGGGATGCGTTGTCCTCCGCTTCGGGGCCGATTCCTCGTCCGCGCGCTTCCGCTTCGCCGTCATCGGCTGCTCCCTTTCAAAATTCCCTCCACGATCTGCCGCTGGAAGAGGAGAAACGCGAGCACCACCGGCACGGTGGCGATGGTCGAGCCCGCCAGGAGCGCCCCCCAGTCGACGCGATGCTCCGATTGCGCGAAGAGCGCCAGCCCAACCGGAAGCGTCCGCATCGATTCCGACGTCGTCAGCACCAGCGGATGGAGGAACGCGTTCCACGTCGTGAGAAAGCCGTTCACACCGACCACCGCGAGGCCCGGGCCCGAGATCGGCAGCACGATTCGCCAGAAGATCGCCCTCGCGCTCAAGCCATCGGTACGCGCCGCCTCTTCCAGCTCCGGCGAGAGCGTCTGATAGTAGTGCGCCATGAAGAGAACGCCGAACGGATCGGCC
>JANNMC010000294.1:0-1094 GCA_031397435.1 Candidatus Eiseniibacteriota bacterium | reverse complement strand
GTCGCACTTGCTGACGATGGCCGGGCGCGAGGTGTTCAAGAACGCCGTGCGCTCCATGGCCGACGCGTCCGACCGCGCGCTCGACGGTGCGAAGCTCTCCGCGTCCGACATCGATCTCATGATCCCACATCAGGCGAACATCCGCATCATCGAGGCGACGGCGAAGCACGCCAACATCCCGATGGAGAAGGTGTATGTGAACGTCGACCGGTTCGGCAACACCTCGGCGGCCTCGATCCCGATCGCGCTGAGCGAAGCGCAGGAGCAGGGGCTGATCAGGGACGGCAGCACCGTGATGTTCGTGGCGTTCGGTGCGGGATTCACCTGGGGATCGATGGTCGTTCGGTTCTGAGCCATGTTCCTCCTCTTCCCTGGGCAGGGCTCGCAGAAACCCGGTATGGCGAAGGACCTCGCCGCGGCCTTTCCAGCCGCCCGCGACACGTTCGACCGCGCCGATGCCGCGTTAGGGGCGAAGCTCAGCACGCTCTGCTTTGAGGGACCCGCAGAGGAACTGACGCTCACGCACAACGCGCAGCCGGCGCTCCTGACGCACGGTGCCGCAGTCTGGGCCGTGGTCAAGGACAAGGTCGCGGCGCGAGTGCAGGGTGCGGCGGGACATTCGCTCGGTGAGTTCACGGCCTACCATGCGGCGGGTGCGCTGCCGCTCGAGGATGCGGTGCGCCTCGTACGCCGCCGCGGTGAACTCATGTACGAAACTGGCGTGACCGTGCCCGGCGCGATGGCCGCGATCCTCGGCGAGCTGCAGCGGCCCATCGAGGAGATCTGCCGCGAAGCCAGTGTGCATGGCGTGTGCGTGCCGGCCAACTACAACAGCACCGAGCAGATCGTGATCTCGGGCGAGGTCGCCGCGGTCGAGGCGGGGATGGCACTCGCCAAGGCCGCCGGTGCCAAGCGTGCGATCCGCCTGCCCGTCAGTGGGGCGTTCCACAGCCCACTCATGCTGCCCGCGGCGGCTGGACTCGCCGAGGCGCTCAATGCGGCTCATTGGCGCGCACCCTCGATGCCGATCTGGAGCAACGTGACCACCGAGGCGGTCGGCGACGCCGCTACGGCGCGCGACCTGCTGCTCAAGC
>JANNMC010000395.1:0-1518 GCA_031397435.1 Candidatus Eiseniibacteriota bacterium | reverse complement strand
CACCCCCAGCCGCTCCTGGTACCAGGGGAAGAGGTGGAGCGGCTTGAAGTGGACGCTGGTCCCGATGCCATCGTCGCGAAGCGCCATCGCCAGCGCGTTTCGGTCAAGGCGCGCGCCCGCCGCCGGCGAGAGATCGATCTGGTAGAGATGCCACGCGTGGCGCATTCCCGCGAGGACGGTCGGCGGCGTCAACCCCGGCACGCCGGCAAGGCCCGCCTTGTAGCGCTCCGCGATCGACTCGCGCTGGTCGCGCATTGCCTCGGCGCGAGCGAACTGCGCCAGGCCGAGCGCCGCCTGCAGGTCGGTCAGGTTGTACTTCCAGCCGAGTTCCGTGACGTCGTACTCCCACCAGCCGCCCTTGCCATAACGCGACCACGCGGCCGACGACAATCCATGGAGCGACAACCGCCGCACGCGCTCGGCCCAATCCTCGCGCGCCGTCACGACCATGCCCCCCTCACCCGCGGTCACGACCTTCGTCGCGTAGAAGGAGAAGCAGGTGATGTCGGCCTGCGACCCGACCGGCACCGACCAGATGCGCGCGGTGAGGGAGTGGGCCGCGTCCTCGACCACGGGGATGCCGTGGGCCTTCGCGATCTGCTGGATCTCCGCGGCGCGGCAGGGATGCCCCGCCATGGAGACCGTGACGATGGCGCGCGTCTTCTTCGTGATGGCGCGCTCGATGGCGTCAGGAGCGATGTTCTTCGTCGTGCGCTCCACGTCCGCGAAGACGGGGCGCGCACCGGTGTAGAGAATCGTCTCGCCGGTGGAGACGAACGTGTAGGGCGTGGTGACGACCTCGTCGCCCTCCTTCAATCCGAGCGCGAGGAAGGAGAGATGGAGCGCTGCGGTGCAGGAGGAGAGCGCGACGGCGTGGTAGCTGCCCGGCTTGAGCGCCGGAACCGGTTCCGTGTCGCCCGCCGCGCCGGCGGAGCCGACGTAGGCCGCGATCGCAGTTTCGAGTTCCTTGGTCTTAGCGCCGGTCGTGAGCCAGCCCGAGCGGAGGACGGCCGTTACCGCGGCAACTTCCGCCTCGGTGACCGAGGGGCGATGGAAGGGGATGTTCGCTGCGTTCACAGGCTTACGGTACCACAATTTTCCCTTGTCGATCAGTCGGTCCGGGGCAGTTTCGGGATCCGTTCCTGTGCCCCGACGGCCAGGGTCTCAGGGGAGCACGAGAGGTTGGCCGGACCTGCAACCAACTCGTTCACAGGCTTGTGAACCAACCAGTTGCACTTCCCCTGGGTGGATACACTCCCCTCCGGGCGGCCCCTCGGCCCCTCGGCCCCTCGGCCCCTCGGCCCCTCGGCCCCTCGGCCCCTCGCTCCACCGGCCTACCTCAGCAGCACGACCTTTTTCGTCTGCTGAATCGCGCCCGCGTCCAGGTGCACGAAGTAGATCCCGGCCGGAGCCTTCGCTCCCGCCTGCGTCCGTCCGTCCCACGTGACCGTACCAGCCCCGGACCGCTCGTCATCCAGCAGCGAACGCACCCTGGCCCCCGCCGCGTTGTAGACGGTC
>JANNMC010000258.1:0-6822 GCA_031397435.1 Candidatus Eiseniibacteriota bacterium | reverse complement strand
CCTCCGCCTGACCGAGGCCAACAACGGCTGGTACCCCATGGCCAACGGGCTCTCCCGGCTGGCCACCCGCCCGCTGCGCTATGGGTATTTGGCTTTTCTCCCTCGCGCCCTCGTGGGGGCGCCCACGCCGGGGGAAATGCTTCGTCTATCGCTCGAGGGCGGAATCGACACCGGGCGCCTCGTGCTGCGCGTTCTCCCTCCGCACGATCCGCGAACCGGCCCCGAGAGCGCACCCGTGACGACGGAGGCCGCACCGGCATTGATGGCGGAAGCGGAACCGCTCGAGATCGAACCGTTGATTCCCGCCGAGGTCGCTCCCGAGCCGCCGGCCAGTCCCGCGGCTCCGGAGCGTTCGCTCGCCGCGGAAGATCCCGTGGTCGCGGCCCCGGCCGATACCTTGGCCGCCGGCGAGACCCCCTGGTCCGATGATCCGGCGGACCGATCGGAGGATGCCGAGTCGGCGAAGGAGCCGGAACCGACTCCGGCCACTCCGCCGGCGCGACATCGACCGGCGCTCGCCACGGTCGGCGAGGAGCGCCCCTGGTACGAACCGCTCGCGCTCTGGGGCGGAGGCGCTCTGGCCATCATCGCGCTCGCGCTCCTGGTGCGTGCGATTCTCCCCGGCATCATGGGCTCGCGCGACGATCGCGGAAGCGCGGTGAACGTCCCGCCTCGCGCCTCGACGGCAACGTCCGGACTCGAAATCATCTCGGAACCTCCTGGCGCCATGGTCCGACTGAATGGCGAGCCGCTTCCGGGCCGCACGCCGCTCAGCGGCATCGCCGTCGATCCGGGCATTCACCGCGTGGAACTCGACTGGGGACCCGGCGGCACCTGGAGCGATACGGTCGAGGTCGCCGCGGGGGCGCGCTTGACGCTTCACCCGGCGATCTTCGGCTCGATCTCGTTCCGTGCGTCGGAGCCGAGTCGCGTGCTCGATGTCTACGTCGATGGCGCCTATTCCGGCACGACGCCGCTGACGCTCGATCGCATCACCGTAGGGCGGCACCTGATCCGCTTCGGTGGTCCCGGCCTCGCGCTCACCGCGCAAGAGGTTGACGTCCTTCGCGACGTCCATGTCGAACTCGCCGGAAACGCGGGCCCCGCCCCCGTGCCCGGCAAGGTGACGGTCGCCAGCGCCATCCTGGGAGACGAGGGATTTCAAACCGGGAAGGGAGACCCGATCTGGGTCGACGGCGTGGCGCGGGGGGCGACTCCCTTCACCGCGAGTCTTACACCAGGCATGCATAGTGTTCGTGTGGTACGCCGTGACTTCCCCGCGCAGGTTACCGTGCTGGACGTGAAGCCGGGGAACGAGCATTTCGTCACGGCTGAATTCGGCGCGCGATCGGGCGAGCCGCTCCGGTTCACTCCGCCCGAAGTGCTGTCGCGCTCCCAGCCGACACCGCTCTCCATCTCGCTTCCGGGCGACGCGGCCGACGTCGAGCACTCGGTCTGGCTCTTTGCGGCGGCGCCAGGGGGATCCTTCCAGCCCCGGGCGATGGCCCGTCTCGCGGAGGAGGGGCGCCGGTTCGCGGCGCTCGTTCCGGAGGAAGTCTTGAAGAACCAGGCGGGTCAGATTCGCGTCTACTTCAAAGCAACCGCCGCCGGCGGTCACGAGATCTTCTCCGAGATCCAGACGATTCCGGTTCGCGACTGATCGCGTTCCAGCCGTAGCCGCGCCTCACCTCCTCCCGCTTCCGGATTCCAGTCGCCGCGCCCCCGCGGCTCCGCGCTCGCCACCGCCCCGGCGAGGGAATGCATCGTGTTTCGATCGCTCGCTTTCCGTCTCCCTCCCGTCGTCACCGCCTGGGCCCTCGTGGCCGCGGGGCAGTTTGCGTGGGGGCGTGGCGCGTTCTCCACGGTGGCGGAGGGTCCACTCCGTGCCTTCGCGCTTGGCTCGGGGTTCGCCGCGCTCCTGCTTCATGCGCGCGCCTCGGGACCGCAGGCGGCAGGGTCGCGCGGCGCGTTTCGTTTCGCTCCGATGCTGCTCACGCTTCTCTCCTTGGGCGCGGCAGGCGCGTCGTTGGGGATCGAGGCGGGTCGGCGGGTCGCTCCGCTCGAGGTTCATCCTCGTTCCATCGACGCGGAGCTACGCGGTTTTGTCGCCGACGCCTCGGCCGCTGGAGCAACGCCCGCGACGCTCCGCGTCGACGTGGTGGAGGCGCGCGTGGGAGCGGAGGCGTCGGCCTTGGCCGGTACCGTTCGGCTGCGGTGGCCAAATGGCGCACCGCCTCCTTCGTGGGCGGTCGCCGGGACGCCGCTGGCCGTGCGTGGGGCGATCCACCCGCTGGAGGATGCTCGGAATCCCGGCGGTTCTCCCTCCGGCCGATGGCTGGAGCGGGAGGGACTCGACGCGATACTCGACGTGATGCCCGGCGGTGTCGAACCGTGGGAGCCCCCCGACGGATCCGCGGGGCGAGACCGGCGCGGCGGGGCTCGCTTGGCGTCGGAAGCGCGTCGCGCCGTGGGCCGATTGATCGACGCGCACGCTCCGCGGGGCGCGGCCGCTCTGGCGCGCGGAATGCTTCTCGGCGATCGCGTCGGGATCGACGCCGAGACGCGCGACTCGTTCCGAAACGCGGGGACGCTCCACATCCTCTCGATCTCGGGCCTCCACGTCTGCATCGTGGCGGGATTCGTCGCCGCCTTCGCGCGTGGCCTCGGGCTTCCGGCCGTCGCCGGCACCGCTATCGAGTTCGCCGCGCTCGCCGGCTATGTCGCGTTCGTGGGAGCTCCGCCACCCGCGCTCCGCTCCGCGCTTCTGTGGGTCTTTGCGCGGGGAGCGCGGCTGGCTTCTCGCGGATCGTCACCGTTCGCCGGCTGGGGCGCGGCGGGACTCCTGCTTCATCTCGCCGATCCCCGGCTCCCGAACGACCTTGGATTTCTCCTCTCGTTCGGCGCGGTGCTCGGTCTGGAGGCCGGCGCGGCCATGGCTCCTCGATCGCGGCACGACACGAAGGAGGCGTGGGCAAAGCGTCTGGCGCGCGGGGCCGTGACGATGGTGGCGGCGGGGGCGGGTGCGGCGGCCGGGACGCTCCCGATCGAGGTGGCGGCGTTCGGATCGCTGCCGATCGCCGGACCCGTGGCGAACCTCGTCGTCATTCCGCTCACCACGCTCTTCCTGGCGGAGGCGATCGCGCTCGCCCTCCTCGCGCCGGTGACTCCGCCGGTGATCGGGGATCTGCTCGGCGGCGCTCTCGGCGCGATGGGAGATCTGCTGGTGGTGGCGAACGATCACCTGGGAGGGCGCGTGGCCCCGCTGGTGATTCACGGCGCGCCTCCGCTCGTCGCGGTCGCACTCTCGTACGCGGCGCTCCTGGGAGTCGCCGCCGTCCGCGAGAATCGAACGGAGCGGGGCGCCACGCGCCCGTCCGCATCGAGGAACGCGGCGGTCGCGCTCGTGGCGATCGCCATTGCTCTCCCTCTCGCCGGAGCGGCGACCGGCGTTTGGTGGACGGCGCCTCGCGCGCCGCGCCTCATCGCGCTCGACGTCGGGCAAGGTGACGCGACGCTCCTGATCGGGGAGGACGACCGCGCCATTGCCATCGACGCCGGTCCGCGGAGTGCCTGGCGCGACGAGGGGCGGGTGACTTTGGAGCCGGCGCTACGCGCGGAGGGCGTGAGGGGACGGATCGTGATCGTGGCGTCTCACGGACATCGCGACCACGAAGGAGGAATCGTCGGCCTGGCCCGTCGCGGGTGGATCTCCCAGGTGATCGAGAATGGTGGCGGCACGGACGACCGGCGTGAATGGAGGGAGTCGGTCGAGCGGGGTGGCGGGACGATCGAGGTCCTGCGCGATTCGGCGCGGAGCCTGACCCTTCGTTCCATCACGGTCGCGGTCGCACCGCCCCGTGCGGGCCGTGACCCGGCGGTGGTGAGGCACGATCTTCCCGCGTCGGGATCGAACAGCGCGGAGAACGATCGCTCTCTCGTCGCGTTCGCGCGGATCGCGGCGGGGCGCGGCCGGGAGTGGAGCGTGCTCCTGCCGGGCGATCTGGAGCGCGAAGGGGAGGAAGCCTGGCTGGCCGCGGGGCTTGGCCGCGCCACGATCCTCAAGGTGCCGCACCACGGAAGCCGCACCTCCAGCACGGCCGAGTGGGTCGAGCGGGTGAAGCCGCGTCTGGCGCTCGTCTCCGCCGGGGAGCGAAACCGCCATCGCCATCCATCTCCCGAGACGGTGCGACGATATCGCCGGGGCGGGGCGCTGGTCTTGAGGACCGATCAGGAAGGCGCCGTTCGCGTCACGTCCACGGCGAGCGGGCTTCTCGTGGCGACGCGCGCCCACCCGCAGCCGCGGGTCCTCGACCGAGGGAGCGATTCGCCCTTAAGTCCTTGTTTCGATTTCCCTTGAGAGGTTTTGACCGCCGTGCTATTGCTCCTGAATGAAGCCGCTACGGCTACTCCTCCTCGCATCCGGACGGGGGAGTCACGTCGTGAACTTGATTCATGCGACACGGGACGGTCGGCTTGATGGATCGGTCCTACGCGTCGTATCGGACCGGCCGGACGCGCCGGCACTGGAGCAGGCCCGGGAATTAGGGATTCCGGTGACACTCCTCCTCCCCTGGAGCGAGGGCGCGCGTCTCTCGCCCGAGGCCGAGGATTCGCTCCTTTCGGTCGTGGCGAAGGATCGGCCCCATCTCGTCGTCCTCTGCGGATTCATGCGGCTGCTTCGCGCATCGTTCCTGTCTCGCGTCGGCGTACCGGTGGTGAACGTCCACCCGTCGCTCCTCCCCCGATTCCGGGGTCTGCACGCGCAGCACCAGGCCATCGAAGCGGGAGCCGCCGAGACTGGAGTTACCGTACACTTCGTGGATTCCGGGATGGATACCGGTACGATCGTGCTGCAACGATCGCTGGCCGTTCGCCCGGGGGAGAGCGCCGAGGAACTCACCGCGCGGCTTCTCCCGCTCGAGCATGACACCTACGTCGAGGCGCTCCGGCGCCTGCAAGAAGGAGACCCGATGAACGCCAGCGAACGACCGCTCCGCGATGTCGTGATCCCGGGGCGCGCCCCCGACTACCGGGGAAAAGTGCGCGATCTCTACATCCTCGGCGACCAGATGCTCCTCGTCGCCACCGACCGTGTCTCGGCCTACGACGTCATCCTGAACGAGGGAGTCCCGGGGAAGGGACGGGTCCTCACGCAGATCTCCAAGTTCTGGTTCGAGAAGCTCGCCTCCATCGTGCCGACCCACTACATCACCTGCGACATGGAGCGTTTCCCGGAGCCGTTCTCGAAGCATCGGGAAATTCTCGAAGGGCGGTCGATGCTCGCTCATCGGGCCAAGCGTTTCGACGTCGAGTGCGTGGTGCGTGGCTACCTTGCCGGATCGGGGTGGAAGGAGTATCAAGCCTCGCAGTCCGTCTGCGGCGTGGCGCTTCCGCCGGGGCTCACGCTCTCCTCGAAGCTCCCCGAGCCGATCTTCACGCCGGCCACGAAGGCCGAGGAGGGGCACGACGAGAACATCCCCTTCGAACGGATGGCCGAGATCGTGGGGCTCGAGCGCGCGGAGGAACTTCGCGCCGTCAGCCTGGCGATCTACAAGGCGGCGGCGGAACACGCGGCGTCGTGCGGCCTCATTCTCGCCGACACGAAGTTCGAATTCGGAGAGCGGGACGGCAAGATCATCTGGATCGACGAGGCGCTCTCGCCCGATTCGTCGCGCTACTGGCTTCAGGCCACGTACCGTGAAGGCGTGGCTCAGGATTCGTTCGACAAGCAGGTCATTCGCGACCATCTCGACGCGGTGAAGTGGGATCGGAATCCGCCTCCTCCGCCGATTCCCGCGGAGATCGTGGCGAAAGCAGGAAGGCGATACGAAGAGGCGATGGAGATGATCACGGGCGCCAGCGTCGCCGGCGGGAAAGGGCCGCGTTGAGCGGAATCCGAATCGGACGCGCGCTCCTGTCGGTCAGCGACAAGACCGGTCTCGTGGAATTCGCGCACGGCCTCGCGCGCCATGGCGTGAAGATCGTGTCGACCGGTGGCACCGCCTCGTCCCTTCGCGCGGCCGACGTCGGCGTACGCGACGTCTCCGAGGTGACCGGGTTTCCGGAACTCTTCGACGGACGGGTGAAGACGCTTCACCCGAAGATTCATGGAGGGATTCTCTACCGGCGCGGGCACCCGAAGGACGAGGAGGACCGCCACCATCACGGCATCGTCTCGATCGACCTGGTGGTCGTGAACCTCTATCCCTTCGAGGCGACCATCGCGAAGGCGGGTGTTGCCGACGCGGAGGCGATCGAGCAGATTGACATCGGCGGTCCCGCGCTGATCCGTGCCGCCGCGAAAAACCATGCGCACGTCGTCGTCGTGGTCGAGCCCGATCAGTACGCGGCACTCCTGGAAGCACTCGACGCGGGAGGCGGGATCGTTCCGGCGTCGCTGGCCCGGGAGTACGCCGGCAGGGCGTACGCGCTCACCTCCTCGTACGACGCGGCCATTGCCCGCTACTTGGCAATGGGGGATGAGACGGCGGCCGCGTCGCCCACGGAACGTGCGGCGGGGCTGCCCGGCGGCGTGGGTGCGGGCGAGCCGCCTTCGCCCCTCCCCGAGCGGATCGATCGCTCCTACCGAATCCTACAAAGGCTACGGTACGGCGAGAATCCCGGGCAGGAAGGGGCTCTCTACGCGCCGACCGCCGGGGGGCCCCTCGATCGACTGGCGCAGCGGCGCGGGAAGACGCTCTCGTACAACAATTTTCTCGACGTCGAGGCGGCGCTTGGAATGCTCCACGAATTCGACGAGTGCGCGGCGGTGGTTGTGAAGCATCGGAATCCATCTGGCGTGGCACTGGCACCGCGCGCGGC
>JANNMC010000254.1:0-16315 GCA_031397435.1 Candidatus Eiseniibacteriota bacterium | reverse complement strand
CTGGTGCAGCCGGCGGCGGCATTTAACGGGCGGCTGGGTTTATGGCGGACGTCCTCAATGGCGTCGTCGTCGAATTCGTTCGCTCCGTCTTCGTGGGCCTTGCCGCTTTACTACTGCCCGCCGATGTCGGCGCCGAAGATCATTCCGGTTCCGGACGCGAGGCCGCGGACGATCTTTGCGAACCCGATCCCGGCGCCGCCGTCGCCGACAGGGGAGCCGCCGCTCGAGACGAAGCCGGCGATGCCGCCGGCGAAGACATCGAACGATCCGCGGATGCCGGTGATTGTCACGTCGCACGCACTTGGGGGAGGCTACGTTTTGGGGACGCCTTTGCCCAAGGAGTTGTGCCGGGTCGGATTCTGGAACTTATCGGGCCGCGATGTGACGTTGGTGATTGGAGGAAGAGCGTGGACGTTGCCCAAAAATCGCGCGGTGACGCTCGATCTGGAACGACAATTCGCCTGGCAGGTCGATCAATTGCCCCAGCACGTCGAACGAGTGCCGGACGGCCAGGCGTCGCATGAAGTAGGGCACCCACTCGGTACCGAACGTCACGTAGACCCGCATGCGGTAGCCGTCCCGCACCAGCTTTTCCTGTACGTCGCGGCGGATTCCATGGAGCATCTGAACTTCCCAACTCTCCGGAGCGCACTTGAACTCCTTCGCCAGACCGCGCGCTTCGGCGATCATCCTCTCGTCGTGGCTCCCGATCGCTGGCGTGAATCCGTCGGCGAAGAGGATCCGCATCAGCTTGATGAAATTGGCGTCGACGTCGCTCTTGGCGGCGAAGGCGACGTTGTGCGGTTCCAGATAGGCGCCCTTCACCAATCGGATTTTGGGGTGAAGGGGCCGGAGCCGCTTCAGGTCGGCCTCGGTTCGGAAGAGGTAAGCCTGCACGGCCAAGCCAACATTTTCGTGATCGCGGCGCACCCCTTCGTAGAGCGCCAGCGTGGCGTCCACGGTTGGGGAATCCTCCATGTCGATCTCGAAGTAGTTCCCGCGGGCAGCGGCGTCCGCCACCAGGCGGCGCGTTAGATCGAGACAGAGCGCCGGGTCGATGCCAAGCCCAAGTTGGCTCGGCTTCACCGTGACGAAGGCGTTCAGCTTTCGATCGGCGATTTCGCGAAGCATCCGCTGGTAGGAGGCGAACGACGCCTCGGCCGCGGCGCGGTCGGCGACGTGTTCCCCCAGTTGATTCAGGATGACGAGCATTCCCTTCGCGTTCAGCTCGGCGCTGGCGCGAAGGCCGTCCTCCAGCGTTTCGCCGGCGATGAAGCGGCGGGCGAAACCGAGCCGCATGCCGGTGCCGGCGATGGCGCGCGTGAAGGCGCGACGGTTGGAGAGCCAGGTGATGAATGATCGGGCCAGCGACACGGAACCGGGCTCCTCCAGGGACGAGAATTCGAGGCGGCACCACTATAGCGGATCGCCGCCACCCCTGCTAGGCTGCCACTCGTGAAAGGAGGCCCCCCCTATGGCACGTCGAACGATTCTCACATGCAGCGCCATCGTCCTACTCGGTTCGTTTCCGATAGCGCCGCCCGCATCGGCCCAGCACCAGCACGGGAATGGCCGCGCCGCCGCGACGAGCGACGTCCCCATTTTCCGGGGGGTCGCTGTCCATCACAGGATCACGACGCGTTCGGCCACCGCGCAGCGGCTCTTCGACCAGGGCCTCGGACTCAGTTTCGCCTTCAACCACGACGAGGCGATCCGATCGTTCGAATCCGCCGCTCGCAGCGATTCAACGTCGCCGATGCCGTGGTGGGGCGTGGCGCTCGCGTTGGGGCCGAACATCAACATGCCGATGTCGCCCGAAGCGGAGCAGCGCGCCCTCGACGCGATCGCGAAGGCGCGAGCCAGGGCCAAAGGAGTCTCGCGCGCGGAGCGCGACTACATCGACGCGGTCGCCACGCGCTATGCGGCGCCCGTGGGCCAGCGCCGCGCCGCACGCGATTCAGCCTACGCTGACGCCATGCGTGCGCTCGTGAAGAAGTACCCGGCCGATGTGAATGCCGCGGTGCTTTGCGCCGAGGCGCTGATGGATCTTCGTCCCTGGGATCTCTGGACACCCGGCGGCGATCCGAAGCCGGGGGCGAAGGAAATCGTGTCGCGGCTGGAGGCGGCGATGAAGCGTGCGCCGGACCACATCGGGGCGCTCCATCTCTACATTCACGCGCTGGAAGCCTCGCCCTTCCCGCAGCGCGCCGAGCGAGCCGCCGATCGTCTTCGGAAGATCTCACCGGAAGCGGGGCATCTGATTCACATGCCGACGCACATCTATCTCCGGGTCGGGCGCTACGAGGAAGGGGCCGTCGAAAATCAGCGCGCCATGGACGTCGATAGCGCCTACATCGGCCGATGGAAGGTCGAGGGCATCTATCCGATGATGTACGCGAATCACAACATCCACATGCGCTGGTCGGCGCTCTGCTCGATGGGGCGAAGCGCGGATGCCCTCGCCATGGCACGCCTGCTGCGGGAGAAGGCGCCATTCAGCATGGTGCGGGAGATGCAACCCATGGAGCTCTTCACGGGATCGCCATTCCTGACCCTGCCGCGATTCGGCCGCTGGGCGGAGATACTGGAAGAACCTGCCCCACCCGCCGATCTTCGGCTCACCAACGGCGCCTGGAGATTCGCCCGGGGCCTGGCCCAGGCGGCTTTGGGACGTCCGCTGGATGCGGCCGCCGAGCGCGACAGTTTGTCGGCGATCGCGGCATCGGCCCAGGGACTCACCTGGGGATTGGCCTCGGGACCGACGCTCATGACTTTCGCGCTCACGTTCCTGGACGGCGAGCTGGCCGCGCGGACCGGGCGATCGGAGGAGGCTATCTCACTCCTGGGGCGCGCGGCGGCGATGCAGGACTCTCTGCAGTACGACGAGCCGCCACAGTGGAACATGATGGCACGCCAATCACTCGGCGCCGTGCTCCTGGACGTCAATCGCGCGGCCGAGGCCGAAGCCGTCTACCGCGAGGATCTGAAACGCTTCCCCGAGAACGGTTGGTCGCTCTGCGGCCTGGCGATCGCCCTGCGAGCGCAGGGAAGGAGCGCGGAGGCCGATGCCGTGGACGCGCGCTTCCGGAAGACGTGGGTGGGATCCGACGTGAATCTCACCTCTTCGAGGTTTTAGCGGTCTGGAATACGCGCGATCGGACTGCCATCGGCAGCATTGCCCTGTCACCCTGTCAGGAATTCCAGCGGCAACCCGGGTGGAGCCCGCCGACCGAACTCCGCAACCGGCCATCATCAGCGCGCTTGTGCCGACCCCTTTTCGCCGGATCGTCGGGCACGCTGTGTGCACATTCAAGAGTGCGGAATCGGGTGGCAGTCAAGCACCCGATGGAGGGATGAGCGGTGTAATCGATCCGCTTCAACTCAACGGCAGCCGGGAAGAGTCCCTGCGGCGGTCGTGAAGTCGCCGAAGAACTGAACCTAGCGAAAGTCTCGAGGAGCTGCCCGCCCCGCGCCAACGCGCGGCCAAGCCTGTGGCTCCACTCTGAAACCTCGAGGCCAGTTCATTCCGCGTCACGACGTCGGTGGGGTTACCCGGCTGCCCCTTTTATTGCCTCCCCGCTTCAGGGCCTACGGCAAGTACTCCACGTCGGGCCCACCCATCACCACGTACGGATAGATCCACGCCTTCGAGTCGTAGGCCGCCGTATCGTCGAAGAGTGCGGCATGGGTCAATGCGTTCACGCCGAAGTGCCGCCAGCCATTGAAGAGCCCCGCGCGGAATTTGCCCGTATAGATTCCACCTCCCTGGTTCGCGAGTCGCACTCGGTGGTCATGATGGTAGAGAAGCACGACGTCGTCGGTCCGGGGGGTCGTGACGGTGATCGTGACGGTGTCCTCGGGCGCGAAGCGGAGCACGTGGCGCAGGTGGATGAAGGCCATCGGGTCGGTCAGCGTCGTGTCCTTCGTGGCAGTCTGAACACGAACGCTCGTGATGAGGGAGGTCGCGTCCTTCGAGGTGACCTCCACCGCCGAAGCCGCGGCTAGCCTCCAGGCCGGACGGAGCCCGGGACCGAGGTCGATTCGCTTCATGAGAAACCGGCGGACCCAGCGATCTTCGAGAGGCTTCTCGATAACCCGGTCGCTATCAGGCAGTTCGGGATTCGCCGGATCGCGCGGAACGATGTTGAAGGTTCCGGTGAACGTGCGGTGAATCGTGACGACCGCGGTCGTCGGTCGCCCGGTCGTGTCGGAGTCGGCAAAGGCGAACTCGAAGCTCCGCGTCCGACCCGTGATCGAGCGCCAGAAGAAGTAGGGTTCGACGGCGACGTTCGCGGCGCCAGGAGCGGCATGCCCGGAGCGGAGGGAGGGGGCGAGGTTCGTTTGGGCTCCAGCATCGAACAGACCGTCATCCAGGAAGTCAGGCGCGGCGGAGAGACTCCCGGCAATGGCCGCTTCGTCCCCTGCCGACTGTGTCTGAGGGTTCACAGGTGAATCAGAACAACCTCCAAAAAGCGTGGTCGCGAGGACCAGGGCCAGAAACGACGCAATTCGTGTTGTCTTCATAAGCTCCTCTCTAACAGCGACTTATCAGTTCTGCGGCAGCCCATCCCGCTTGCCGGAGGTGGGCTTCAGGGGAATGATCGGAACTGTTGCAGGGGTCATGCCAGTCTGGTGTAGGATGAGGCTCCCCCCCCCGCTCCACCATCCTCAGCCGTCCGATCGAAAGGACTTCCATGACCCGTTTCACACGCGCCGCGCTGCGTCCGTTCGGGGCCGCGTTCCTGGCCGCCGGGATCGCCGCTTCATTGGCAGCGGGCCCCCGAGCCGGCGCCGCCAAGCAGCCAGAGCCAACGATCACCTTCGAAGCCGCGAATAAACACTACCTCGCGAAGGAGTGGGGTCTCTCCGCGAATGCGTTCACGGCGCTCGTGAAAGCGGAGCCGGGAAACGGCCGTGCGTGGTTTCGCCTCGGCCTCTCGCACCAGAATCTGAAACAGTACGAGAGGGCGATCCCGGCTTTCCGGAAGTCGGAGTCGATCGGGCACAACCCCCTGGTGATGTTTCACCTCGCCTGCGCCTTCGCGATGACGGGCGGCGCCGACAGTGCCTTCACGTGGCTCGGTCGCGCGGCCGACGCCGGCTACGCACAGCCGGAGACCATCGCCTCGACCGAGGATCTCGCCTCGATTCGCGGGGACGCCCGTCTCGCGGCCCTCATCGAGCGGATGCAGCGCGCCGCGACACCGTGCGCCTTCTCCCCCGAGGCGCGGCAATTCGACTTCTGGCTCGGCGCGTGGGACGTGAAGACGGCGCAGGGCGATCTGGCCGGGACGAACGACATTCGGATCGGCGCCGGCAAGTGCGTGCTTATCGAGAACTGGAAGGGCACGCAGGGAACACCCGGGCAGAGCCTCAACTTCTACGACTTCACGACGAAGAAGTGGAATCAGGTCTGGGTCGACGCGAGCGGTGGGGTGACCCGTTTTGAGGGGACCTTCACCGAAGGCGCCATGCGGTTCGAGGGAGAACGCGTCGGATTGGCGGGCGATCGCACCGCGGTGAAGATGACGTTCACGCCGCTCCCCGATGGCCGCGTGCGCCAGTTGGGTGAAGCGACGACCGACGGGGGGAAGACGTGGGCGATCGAGTACGACCTCTACTACTCCCCCGCTCGCCGCGACGGCTAGGAAGGGCAGGCAGGGGGAGCGGTGGGCCGGTGGCCACGGCACCCCCTCCCCTTACTTGATCACGCCTTCTTTTCCCGCCATCCGCCGAAGCAGCGCCACCTGCCCGGCGTGATCGTCAACTTGGCCCGCGATCGGCGCGGCGCTAGGCGCCCGCCGGCTCCCAGCGGAGAATGTCGTCGTCAAGGGTAAGGCGGTATCCCGAGTGCGCCGCCGCCAACCGGGCGTGCACGGCCTCCACGGTCGGGTAAGCCCCCGTGCCGAGGAGACGGGCGTCGTCCACCAGCACGACATCCCCCGCGCGCCGCCGCCCGGCGATTGCCTCCAGTTCGTCTCCGAGCGGTGTTTCCGCCACGCCGTGGGCCGTCCCCTCGCCCGAATAATGTCCATCGAGCCAGAAGAGAACGGGCTCGTCGATCCGCTCGAGAAGGGGCCGTAGCACCGTCGCGCTGTCTCCGGTGTGGACGTGGATCCATGGCCAACGCCCCAGGCGGCGCGCCGCCCGCTCGGCAAGCCCGGCGTCGAGTTCGATGGTGTGAATTTCCCGGAATACTTCCCGGCACTTCCGGGGCATCTCGCCCTCGAACGTGCCCGTCTCGATCAGCAGGGCGGTTCCGTGGCGCCGTGCGAGTTCCCGCACCGCACGCGCCTTCACGACGTGCGGCGGCGGGAGCGTGGGCGTCCGGCGGTAGGCGCTCCAGTCGCGGGCGTCGTTCCACGATGCCTTGGCGGCGCGAAGATGCTCGCGGAGCCCATCGGGAAGGAGCGAGACGATGGATGGAGCCATTGCCGGGAGTATACTCAACCGCGTGATGAACCGTTCCCGCCTCCTCGTCGGCGGCCTCGCGGCCGGACTACTCCTCCTCGCGACCGGCATCGCGCTAGGGCATGGCATTCTCGGCGCGGAGTACGTGCGGGCCTTCGCGTCCCACCGCGCGCACCCCGTGAACGCCATCACGGTTATGGAGAACACCGCGCTCCGGCTCGCCTACGGGTTCCTGGTGGTGTTCCTCTACGCCGCCATCCGCCCGCGTTTCGGCGCCGGGCCACGCACGGCGCTGTTCGCCGCGCTAATCCTCTGGGTCGCAGCCTTCCTTCCCCGCCAGATGCTCCTAGCGGAGTTCGGCATCCTGGACGGACGGCAACTGGCGATCGGCCTTTCGTGGAGTCTCGCCGAGGTCGTGCTCGCCGCGCTTCTCGGGGCGTCGATCTATCGAGAGAGACCTGCCATCCGGCCAGGAACAGCGGCTCGGGGAGAAACCGTCCCGTGAGTTCACCGCAGGAATCGGGCCCGCCGTCGCGGCTCTTCCCGGCCGTGCTGTCGACGCTTCTGCTTGTGATGGGCGCCTGTTCGTCCACGTCGTCGAGGCTGGAGACCGTCGGGGGGCCCGACTCGATGGGCCTGGCGATCGTCGACTGTGCGATCAAGCTCGAATTACAGGGCGATCCTCGATTCTTCGACCAAGTGATGACGACCGGACTCGAGAGACTTACCCAGCCACAACCGGCGCAGGCCGCGCTTTATTCCAGCATGGAAGATTCCGACCATCTTCTTTTCGCACGGCCAACCCGCGGCCTTCTCGTCCTGGGACCGCTCCGCGCCGGGACCTATCTCCTAAAGCAAATCAGCATGGAGCGGGAGTTCATCGAGACCGACCGCTTTCACGAACTTGAAGTCGTGCGGGATCCGGTGACCTGCAAGCCCGGGAGCGCCGGTGTGGATCGAATTGCCTTCATCGTGACGCCGGGTGGCGTGACGTACGTCGGCCGGATGACAGCGGCGTCCGATTTGAGAGTTCTCGAGGAGGACGCGCGTGGCTTCCAGCGCCCCCTTCGTCGTGTGAGAGTGGTGGCGGACAATCGGAACTGGTCGGTCACGTGGGACCGAAGCATCCACCACGAGATCTCGGCCTGGGAACGAATACTGGTGAGCCTTCGGAAGACCCTCTGGAGAGAGCCGATCGAGCAGCGGCTCGAGTATCTGAAGACGCAGCAGCCGTAAATAAATCGCGGCCGGGGAATCCGATTCCCCGGCCGCTCGGTGTTTCAGGCTGGAGCGCCCGGCCTTACTTCACCTTCACCACTTGCCGTACCAGGCGCGTGTCACCCACCTGAATCGCGGTCCAGTAGATTCCCGTGCCCGCCTCTCCACCGCTCGAGCCGCGTCCGTCCCAGGTGATGCGGTGGGCGCCGCCGCCGAGTGTCCCGTACTCTCGGCGTGCCACGCGGCGCCCTTGAACGTCGAAGACGTCCAGCCGCACCGGCGCGGGCCGGCTCAAATCGAGCCGGAGCGCCAGAGTGGAGGCGAACGGATTCGCGAGAACCGCGAGCCGTGGCGCCGCGGGAGCGGCCTCGCCCTGCACGACACCGGTCACGTTCAGTTTCACGGAATCGGCATCCATCAGGACAGGCGCGGCGCGGCCGTTGTTCACCCAGATGTTGTACATGTCGAGGCCCGCGCTATTCGTCGTGTTCTGATCGCGGAGGAACTCGACGTACTCCTTGGAGGTCGTCTGGTAGTAGAGGCGCGCCGAGATCGTGACCGCCGTCGGCGGGAGCGCGAACGAGGCGACGTCCCAGTTCTGCCCGTCGGCGTAGCGCGGGCCCGGGCCCGAGAAGTGCGGATCGACCGGTGCTCCACCGAAGGCCGTGAAGGCCGCGTTCGTGAAGCCGAGCGGCGGGACCCGGTTGTCCTTGTAGACGGAGTCGTTGAGGGTGAAGTGGAACGACTTCCCATTCGGCTTTCCGATCGCGGCGGCAAATGCCGGCGACATGCCGAGTTCGATCTCGTAGACCTGCGGCTCGGGCGAAAGCGCCAGGACGCCGGTCGCGGCGTTGTACGCCCCCGACTCATAGACGATCGTTCCGACCGCGTTCCGCGCCGTCAGGTGAATCCACATCCGCCGCCCCTCGGGATAACCGGTGGGGAGTTTGTGGCCGGTGCGGTTCGTCACCGTGGCGATCGCCCGGAACGAATCGGCCTCCAGCGCGTAGGTCAGGCTCATGACCGCGGCCTTCTTGAGCGTTTCCACGGCGCGTGCGGAGGCCGCCGCCAACGCCGAGGCGTCGGTCTCGGTCGGGTAGAGCGTGCCGATGATGGGCCCCAACCAGGAGTTTCCACCCGTCATGTCGTGAAGCGGAAGATCGGGCCGCGTCGGCGCCGCCGGATCGTTGCATCCCTTCCCCGAGACGTCGCGCATGTGACAGTCCTGGCAGGTCGAGACAATGCCGTCCGCCTTGTTCCCCGCGAACTCCGGCGCGTAGACGCCCGTGACGTAGGAGCTGTTCTTCCACTCGCTGTAGGTCCGTTCCAGCGGGAGGAGCTGCTGCGAGTCCATCGACGCGGGCGGCGAGTCGAGCGGCCCCGGCGCGTAGTCGGCGCCCGAGACCTTCGTGAAGACCGGGTTCGAGACGTCGTGGCAGGTGCCGCAGAAGTCGGCCGTGCGATGGAAGGGGGAGGTCACGACCGAATGAGGCGCGACCGTATCGCTGAACGGCCCGCGCTTGCGCGGATCGGTGTCGGCGACGTACTGGCCCCCGGCGTAGTTCGTCGGAACATGGGAGGAGATCAGTCCGAGAACGGTCAGATCCTCGACGGGGCTGACTCCGGGTTTGTAGACCGGATCGACCATCCGATGGCAGACGTCGCACGCCACGCCGTCGCGGTCGGACTGGATGATCTGGCTCCCGCTGGTCGGCTGGCTCCGGCCGCCCATCCAGCCCATCGGAGTGTGGCAGCGGATACAGAGGTCGCCGGAGCCAGGCGCGTCCTGCTCCGCGACCGCCAGGCAGGCGAGAAAGAGCGGATCGCGCATCGCTTGCGCCATCATGCTCCCCTGGAAATTCTTCCCCGGCTCAGTGGCGGCGTCGAAGCCGCCATGGCACGTCACGCAGACGCTGCTCGTCGTGAAGCTGCCGCCTTCGAACGGCTGAGTGCCGGGCTGAATGAAATCGCGAAGCGTGGTCGGCACGACACCGCCCGGCGTAGCCACGATCGTGAAATTGGCGTCGCTGGAGTCGGCTTTCGAATTCCCGGCAGCATCGCGCGCCAGTACGCGCACGCGCGCCGCGGTGGTCGGAGTGTTGTGGACGAACCAGGTCAACGAACCGGAGTTGGACGTGCTGATCGCGAGCGGCTTCCACGCGGCCGCGACTCCATCCTTATAGAAGACATCCACGTTCGTCACGGCCACGTTGTCGGTGGCGGTCCAGGTGATCGTCTGCGCCGTTCCGCCGGTCCACGACTGTCCGCCGTTCGGCGAGGTCACGTTCACGGTCGGAGGGACGGTGTCGCCGCCGAGCGTGGGGACGAGGTAGTTGAGGATGTCGTTCACGTTGACGGCCGACACGTTGCTCACGTTCGTGGGATTGAGCCCTTGGAACGTGGGCGTATTGGAGTAGACGGTCCGATCGAGGATTTCCGTCTTGCTGATGACCCCGTCGCCGTCGTGGTCGGTATTCTCGATGCTCAACATCGCTGCCTGCCGGCCCGCATCGTTGTTGGCAAATCCGGGAATAGCGGCAGCGACCGCCTCTCCGTAGAGGTTCTTCGGCCCGGCTCCCGTGAAGGCGAAGTGGCAGACGCCGCAATGCCCGGAGATGCTCGGGAGATTGTCGAGCCGCGTCCCGACTGCCGACGGATAGGTGTTGAAGAAAGAAGTGCGGATCGTCGGCCTTCCATGGGCGGGCTTCGGCATCGCCATGAGCAGGATGGTGAGAATCGCGAGCAGCAAAAGAAGCAGAAAATGCGAGTGATAAGCAGCAGCATGTTTCATGGGGCGCCTCCGCGAGTGGCGCTGCGATTGAACATCTAGGAGGACCCCTCCGCCGGGGTGTGGCGACCTCGGCGGAGGGAAAAGCTAAGGAGGATGTGACGCGACTCTCTATCGCAGGGAACGTGCCGTGGTCCGAGTGAAATCGCGGAACCCGGTAGATGCCACCACCCCTGGGGCTTAGAATGGCATGCAGAAGTCGTGCGAGCCGGTGGTGGTTGGCGCAATCTGTCATTCTGTCAGGAAGAATCGGTTCCCGGCAGTCAGGTGACCCCTCCGGGCTGTCACAGGGACACGCCGAGGACGTAGTGGAGAACATGAAAACTTCGCGTGAGAGAGTTTTGAATCTACTCGTCGTGGCGGCACTGGCCGCATGGGCCCTGCTCCCCGTCGCCCGCGCGGCCGCGGCCGATGTCGCGGCGCCGCCCCTCGCCCGACCCGTGATGGAAAAGGCTGTCTTCGCGGGAGGCTGTTTCTGGTGCGTGGAGACAGCGTTCGAGGGACTGCCCGGAGTGAAGGCCGTCGTCTCGGGCTACGCCGGAGGGAAGGAAGATCACCCCACCTACGCGCAGGTCTCCGCGGGGCGGACCGGACACGCGGAGGCGGTCGAGATCACCTACGACCCCGCCGTCGTCTCCTACAAGAAGCTCCTCGACATCTTCTGGCACAATATCGATCCGACTCAGGCGAGCGCCCAGTTCTGCGATCATGGCGAGCAGTACCGCTCCGCGATCTTCTACGCGAATGACGCGCAGCGGCGGGCAGCGATCGCGTCGCTGGAACGATTGAAGTCGTCGAAAATCTTGAAAAAGCCGATCGTGACCCAGATCGCGGCGTTCACCCGCTTCTGGCCGGCGGAGGAATACCACCAGGACTACTACAAGAAGAACCCGATCCACTATCAGACTTACCGTCTGGGGTGCGGACGAGACCGCCGTTTGAAAGAACTCTGGGGCCCCGCCGCGGGCAAAGGGGGAACGCGATGAGTGAAGTCCCGAAGCCGAGACTCGGTGCGATCACATGGTGCGATCTCACGGTCACGGACGCACCGCGTCTACGCGACTTCTACCGTGACGTGGTCGGCTGGGAGTCGCGCGAGGAACCGATGGGCGACTACAGCGACTTCTCCATGATCATTCCCGGGACGGAGGACGTCGTCGCGGGGATCTGCCACGCGCGTGGCCCGAATGCCGGCTTGCCGCCGCAGTGGTTGATCTACACCATTGTCGCCGACGTCGATGCCGCGGCGGCGCGTGCCGTGGAACGGGGCGGCGAAGTGGTGACCGGCCCCCGCGTCATGGGTGGCGGACGCCTCTGTGTCATTCGCGACCCGGCCGGCGCGGTCTTCGCGCTCTTCCAGGCGCCCACGACCTAGACGCCCCGCGCCATAGGGAACGGGGGCATCCCCGCGCCTGCTACCGACGGACCACTGCCTGCCCCGGAGCCCGCAGCCTAGGCTATTCGGGCCCCAGACAGGAGTGTGCCGACATGCCGATTCCGGTCCCGACGTACGAGCCGCACAAAATCAAGACCGTCCGCCTCGTCTCCTTCCCCACGCTGGAGGAGCGGAAGCGCCATCTGGCCGCCGCGCACTTCAACACCTTCAATCTCACTCCCACGCAGGTCAACTTCGACCTCACGTCCTACGGGACGAGCGCCGTCACGCAGGAGCAGCACGCCGGCGAGATGGTGGGAGACGAGGCGTACGCCGGCGCGAAGAACTTCGAGAACCTGGAGCGGGCGGTGAACCGCGTGCTGGGACACACCTATGTCTGTCCGACGCACAATCTCCTCGGCTGCCTGAAACTGGTGGTCGCGACGATGGTCCCCGCGGGGGCGACGGTCGCGAGCAACTCCCAGTGGCTGGCCGACGTGCTGGCGCCGCGCTCCATCGCGGTAGCCGACGTCCGTACCCAGGAAGACACCCTCTTCACGGGGAACGCCGACCTGGAGCGTCTTCGCGGCGCGCTGGCGACCGGCGCGGTCGCCTTGATCGAGCTCCAGGCTTTCGCCGATGGCATGCACCCTTTCAGTCTCGCCAATCTGAAAGCCGTCCGCGCTCTGGCCGACCAGCGCGGAGTGCGGCTGGTGCTGGACGGCTCCCGCATCATCGAGAACGCCTGGTACATCCAGCGGCACGAGCCCGGCATGTCCGACCGCCCGGTAGCCGATCTGGTGAAGCAGATGGTGAAGACGGCGCACATCTTCCTGCTCGACGGGGCTCAGGATCCCAAGTGTCCCACCGGCGGGATTCTCACCACCGACCATCCGGGCGACCATGAGAAGTTCGTCAACGAAGTGGTCGTCTACGAGGGCCTTCACACCTACGGCGGCATGTCCGGACGGACCATGGAAGTATTCGCTCGCGGCATCGACGAGATGTGCGACGAGGGCGAGGTACAGTGGGCGATGCGCGAAAGCGAGCAGTTCACCGCGCGCCTGCGGGAAGCCGGCATCCCGCTGGAGCGGGGATGCGACGGCGCCTACATCGAGGCCGACAAGTTTCTCCCGCACGTGAGCGTCTTCCCTGCTCACGCCCTCGCCTGCGCGCTCTATCAGTCGTGCGGCGCGCGCGCGCTGGTTCCCGGCATGGTGGGCCGAAATCACTACCTCCCGGTCCAGGTCCCTCGGCTCGCCATGACAACGTGGCAACTGAACCAGGTGGTGGATGCGATCGCCAATCTCTGGAAGCAGCGCGACCGGATCGCGCCGATCGAGCTGCAGACCGGAGGGGACTGGAACGACGAACTGAGCTTCCGATCGGTCTTCGCCAACCTTTCGAATTACGACTTCAACTGCTATCCCTACGTAGTTCACACGGTGGAGCGGATCCCGGTCACCACGAGAGAGCACCGGCTCCGGGCGATCCGCGAGGCGGGCTACAACACATTCCTCCTTCGTTCCGCCGACGTGACGATCGATCTCCTCACCGACTCCGGAACCTCCGCGATGAGCACCGACCAGTGGGCGGCCTACGAGTCGGCCCGCGCCACGAGCGCCACGAGCGACGCCTACTTGGATTTCGTGGCGGTGATCCGCGAGGCCTACGGCTACGAGCACGTCATCCCGGCGCACCAGGGTCGCGCGGCCGAGCACATTCTGAGCCAGACGCGAATCCGTCCGGGTCAGTGGGTGCCGGGCAACATGTACTTCACCACGACGAAAGTGCATCAGGAGCTTGCGGGCGGAATCTTCGTCGATGTGATCGTCGATGCGGCGCACGACCCGCAGAACGACTTCCCCTGGAAGGGAAACATCGACCTGGCCAAGTTGAAGGGAGTGGTCGACGAGCACGGCGCCGCCAACGTGGCGTATGTCTCCTTCGAGCACTCCGTCAATATGGCCGGGGGGCAGCCGGTCAGCATGGACAACATGCGCGAGGTCTACGCCTACTGCACCGGGGTCGGAGTCCCCGTCTTCTACGACGCCACCCGTGCGGTGGAAAACGCCTACTTCATCCAGAAGCGCGACTCACGCTACCACCACGTCTCCATCCGCGACATCCTGCGCGAAATGATGATGTACGGCGACGGCTGCACCGTCTCCGGGAAGAAGGACTTCCTGGTGAACATCGGCGGCCTCCTGGCCTTCAAGGACAACGCCGAGTGGAAGAAAGAGGCCGAGGCGATGCTCCGGGTCTACGAGGGAGGCCGCGCCGACGGCGGCCTGGCCGCGTCGGACCTGGCCGCCATGGCTCGCGGCGTCGAGGAGATGCTGGACGACCGCTACATCAAGACGCGCGTCGAGCAGTCGGCGTTCCTTGGCCGGCTTCTCACCGATGCCGGCGTGCCGATCGTGCAGCCTTCCGGAAGCCACGCCATCTTCATCGACGCGAAACGATTCCTGGCCCACGTCGACCAGGACGAGTACCCCGCCCAGCGCCTGGCCGCCGAGATCTATTTGGAAACGGGCGTTCGGGTGATGGAACGAGGCAACGTCTCGAAGGGGCGCGATCCGAAATCGGGCGCGAACTATCGGCCGGCGCTCGAACTGGTGCGATTGACGATCCCGCGGCGGGTCTACACCAATGACCACATGCGGGAAGTGGCCGAGGGGATCATTCGGGTTTGGAAACGGCGGGAGTCGATCAAGGGGCTCGCGTTCGTCTACGAGCCGCCCTATCTGAGATTCTTCCAGGGCCGCTTCGCGCCGCTGGAGGAAGTGCCGGCGCCCTCGCCCGTGGAGCCGGCGACGGCCTAGCGTTGCGGCCCGGCTAGCCCGGCTAGCCTGTCGAGCCTTCGCCCTGTTTGGCGGACCGGCGCCCGTGCGTGAGCGACGCCTTCAGGAAGTCGCGATTCAGGCGGGCGATGTTCGAGACGTCGATGCCCTTCGGACATGCTGACTCGCACTCCCCGTGATTCGTGCAGCCGCCGAACCCCTCCTCGTCCATCTGCGCCACCATGCGCCGAACGCGCTCGTCGCGCTCCGGCTGTCCCTGAGGAAGGAGCCCCAGGTGCGCGACCTTCGCCGCCGTGAAGAGCATGGCGGAAGCGTTCGGGCACGCGGCCACGCAGGCGCCGCAGCCGATGCAGGCGGCAGCGTCCATGGCGAGCTCGGCGTTCTCTTTCCGGATCGGCAGCGCGTTCGCGTCCTGCGCGCTCCCGACGTTCGCCGCGATGTACCCCCCCGCGGCGATGATCCGATCGAACCCGCTCCGGTCGACGACTAGATCGCGGAGCACCGGGAACGCCCCCGCACGCCACGGCTCGATCGTGACCGAGTCGCCATCCTGGAACGAACGCATGTGCAACTGGCAGGTGGTGGTGGCCTTCTTCGGTCCATGCGGCGATCCGTTGATGACGACCCCGCACATGCCGCAGATCCCCTCGCGGCAGTCGTGGTCGAAGGCGATCGGGTCTTCGCCCTTCGCCGTAAGCCGTTCGTTCACGACGTCGAGCATCTCGAGGAACGACATGTCGGCACTGATGTCGCCGGCCTGGTAGGTGACGAACTTCCCACGCTCCTTCGCGTTCTTCTGCCGCCAGACGTGGAGCGTCAGGTTCATTTGTAACTCCGCTGGGCCAGGTGGACATTCTCGAACGAGAGCGGCTCCTGGTGCCGGATCGGCTTCTTCCCCGCGCCCTGGTACTCCCAGACCGCCGCGTGGCAGAACTTCTCGTCGTTCCGTAGCGCCTCGCCGTCCTCGGTCTGGTATTCCTCGCGGAAGTGCCCGCCACACGATTCCTCGCGCTCCAGCGCGTCGAGACACATCAATTCGCCAAGTTCCAGGAAGTCCGCCACCCGGCCTGCCTGCTCCAGCGCCTGGTTCAATTCCATGCCGTTGCCAAGGACGTTCACGTTCTTCCAGAATTCCTCGCGGAGCGCGGGGATCTTCCGAAGTCCCGCCTCGAGCCCGGCGCGGTTCCGCGCCATGCCGCAGTGCTCCCACATCAAGGTCCCCAGCTCCCGGTGGAACGACATCACGGTCCGCTTTCCCGAGATCGAGAGGAGCATCTTCGTCCGCTCGGCCACCTCCGCCTCCGCGCGCTTCACGTCGGGATGGTCGGCGCCGATCTTCTCCAGCTTGGTCGACGCCAGGTAGTTCCCGATCGTGTACGGAATGACGAAGTAGCCGTCCGCCAGGCCCTGCATCAGGGCGCTCGCGCCGAGCCGGTTGGCGCCGTGATCGGAGAAGTTCGCCTCGCCCAGGACGTGGAGCCCGGGGATGGTGCTCATGAGATTGTAATCAACCCAGAGCCCACCCATCGTGTAGTGGGTGGCCGGGTAGATGCGCATCGGGACCTTGTAGGGATTCTCGTCGGTGATCCGCTCGTACATCTCGAAGAGGTTGCCGTACTTCTCGCGGATCGTCTGCTCGCCCAGGCGCTTGATCGCGTCCGCAAAGTCGAGGTAAACGCCCAGGCCGCTCTCCCCGACGCCGCGGCCCTCGTCGCAGGC
>JANNMC010000210.1:0-1555 GCA_031397435.1 Candidatus Eiseniibacteriota bacterium | reverse complement strand
CCCCAGGTCGGTGACGAGCGCCGGTGCAAGCCCGGTGCGCCGGAACTCTGGCAGAACGCCCAGGGCCATCAGGCGTCCCTGGCGGATTCGCGGCAGCCCCAGAAGGAGGTGGAAGATACCGAACGGGAAGAGCCGGCCGCGCGCTGGCTTCAGCACGAGATTCACGTCGGGCACGTAGAGGAGGAAAGCGACCGGCTTCCCCTCGACCTCGGCGAAGCGGATGAACTCGGGCACCACGGCCGGCTTCAGTTGCTTCGCCATGTGATCGATCTCGGCGTTCGTCATCGGCACGAATCCCCAGTTCTTTTCCCAGGCGCCGTTGTAGATCTCTTTCACGCGCGCGAGTTCCTCGTCGAAGTGTTTCATGTCGATCGGCCGCGTCACGACGCCGGAGCGGCGCCGCGCCATTTCGGAGACTCGCAGAAATGTCGGCGTCGGCGTGAAGGGCGCCGCGAGGGAAAAGCTGAGAAGGTCCTTCGCCTTCCCGTAGCCGGTCCCCTCGATCCAGCCGCCGTACTCGGGTGGGTTGTACGGCATGAGGAGCGGCGGGGAACGATCGAACCCCTCGACCAGTAGTCCGCACTCGTCGTTCGTGGTGAAGGAGAGCGGCCCCCGCATGATCGCCGCTCCTTTCGCACGCGCCCATGATTCCGCGGCTGTCAGGAGCGCCGTGGCGGCCCCGGCCGAGCGGGCCTCGAAGAATCCGAACGCGCCCTGACGCTCGCCGTGTACCGCGTCGTGGTTTCGGTCGATGGAGGCAGCGACGCGGCCGACGATGCGACCCCCTTCCCGCGCCAGGAAACAGGCAGCCTCCCCATGCTCGAAGAAGGGATTCTTGCCGGGAGTGAGGCGGGTCTTCTCGTCCGAATTCAGCGGCGCGACCCAGAAGGGGTGGCCGCGATAGAGTTCGAGGGGGAACTCGATGAAGCGGGCGAGTTCGCGCGGGTCTTCGACCGGGACGATGTCCACGGTGTTCGCGAACGCCTAGTTGGCCTTGGGGACCAATTCGAGACCGACTTCCTGCCGCACCTCGTCCACCACCCGGAGGATGGTGTCGAGCTGCTCGTCCTGGTGCGTCGCCATGTAGGAGGTTCGCAGGAGATCGCGTCCCGGCTGAACGGCCGGCACCACGATCGCATTCACGAAGATGCCGCGATCCAGCACTTTCCGCCAGACCTGCATGGTCTTCATGCGGTCGCCGATGAAGATCGGCACGATCGGCGTTCCTTCGCCGCTGCCCACCTCGAGCCCCTGGGCCCGGAAGCCGCTTCGCATCTTGTTCGAGATGACGCGGAGCCGCTCGCGAAGTTGCGGCTCGCTCTCGATGATGTCGAGGGAGGCGAGCGCGGCGGCGACACTGGCTGGAGTGACGCTCGCGGAGAAGATCATCGCGCGAGCGTGATGCCGTAGGTAGTCGAGCACTCGGGTCGGGCCGGCGATGAATCCGCCGAGCGACGCGAACGACTTGCTGAACGTCCCCATGACCAGATCGACCTCATCTTCCACGCCGGCGGCGTCGCAGGCGCCCGCACCGCGGTCACCCAGGACGCCGATA
>JANNMC010000165.1:0-27267 GCA_031397435.1 Candidatus Eiseniibacteriota bacterium | reverse complement strand
GTATCGATCGCTGTGGCAGTCATTCGCGATCCTGACCCCGATCAACAGCGTGGGCGTGATGGGCGACGGGCGCACTCCCGCCGGGTTCTCCCCCGCGCCGGCCCCTCCCTCCAGATATAGCTCCCACAGGAGGTCGGCTCTTGTTCTTCCTTGCGCTATCGAGTCGCAGGCGCCTGATTTCACCAGCCGCTCTGCGTCCGCCGGCGGCACGAACAGGCGCCTTCTCAATTCCGTGAACGATTCGAACCTGCCCCCGCTCCTCCGCTCCTCCAGCAGCGCTTCCAGCGTTTCTGCGCGTAGGCCCTTCAGCTGCATCAGGCCTACGCGCATCTCTTGTGCGCGGCCGGTGTAGGGGCGCTCGCTCTTGTTCACGTCGGGTGGGAGGACCTGGATCCCCATCCGCTTCGCTTCCGACACGTAGGCGAAGGTCTGGTAGTAACCTCCCTGATTCGAGATGACGGCGGCCATGAACTCGGCCGGGTGGTGGGCGCGGAGCCAGGCGCTTCGAAACGAGACCATGGCGTAGGAGGCGCTGTGCGGTTTGCAGAAGGAGTAGCCGGCGAACGAGAGGATCATCTCCCAGACCTGGTCGATCACCGCGCGCGTGACGCCACGACTTGCGGCACCATCGTAGAACTCCTCTTGGTAAGCGCGGAGCGGCTTCACCGGCCGCTTCTTCGTGAGGACCTTCCGGAGCGCCTCGCCCTGCGCGACGGTGAAGCCCGCCAGTTCCATCGAGACCTTCGTCACGTCCTCCTGGTAGACCATGATTCCGTACGTCTCGCTCAGCGTGTGGAGGAGCGCGGGATGGAGTGGGTCGTAGGCGCCTCCCTTCAGCCGGCGGAGGTACTCGCGGATGAAGCGGTTCGCCGCGGGGCGAATCATCGAGGAGTGGATGACGAGATGCTCGAAGTCGCCGACGCCGGCTTTTCGCTGCAGCTGCCGCATGGCGGGCGACTCCACGTAGAAGACGCCGATCGCGTCGCCGCGGGCCAGGAGCGCCTGCGTGGGCGCGTCGTCGATCGGATCCCACGTCCGCTCGTCGATGGCCGGGCCCGGCCCGCCATCGGAACCACCGCTGCGCCGCACCGCCTCTACGGCATCGCGGATCACGGCGAGCGACCGGTTCCCCAGGAGGTCCATCTTCACCAGGCCGTAGTCCTCCACCTGGTCCTTCTCCCACTGGACGATCGGCACGCCCTTCGGCGCCATCTCCACCGGCACGTGGTCGGCAAGAGTGTCGGGGACCATCACGATCCCGCCGGCGTGAACGGAGAGGTAGCGCGGGTGTCCCTCCAGCGCGACCGCGATGGCGAGGATCTCGGGCCACGGCGGCTCGAAGTCGACGTCGCGGAAGCGGGGGCGGCCGTCGAGGCGGTCGACGTGGTTCGTGAGCCCCCAGTATTCCGAGAGCCGCTTCGTCACGTTCGTGATCTCCGCCGCGGGAAGCCCGTAGACCTTCGCCACCTCGTGAATGGCGCCGCGCGCGCGAAAGCCGACGTGGTTCGCCACCATCGCCGCGCGTACGGGGGCGCCGTTCTCGCGAAGGACGTCGAGTTGGATCTGGTCGCGCTCGTCCCAGGCGAAGTCGACGTCGATGTCGGGCGGGTCGCGGCGCTCGGGCGAGAGGAAGCGCTCGAAGAAGAGGTTGTGCCGCACCGGGTCGACGTTCGTGATGCCGAGAAGGAAGGAGACGATGCTCGCGGCCCCCGACCCGCGCCCGCAGATTCGCGGCGTGCGCGACGTGATCGCCTCCACCAGCAGGAAGTAATCGGCGAACCCCTTCTCCGTGATGATCGCGAGTTCGCGGTCGAGGCGCGCGCTCACCTCCGCCGGCGGCGTGCGCCCGTAGCGATGGAGGATCCCCGCCTCGCAACGGGCGCGAAGCACCTCGGCGGCGGTGCCACGGTCGAGGTCGAACGAGGGGAACACCGTCCGCCCCATCGGCCAGTCGGCCGCGCACTCCTCGCCCAGCCGTACCGCGTTCTCGATCGCCTCGGGGGCGTGGGAGAGGCGCCGCTCCATCTCCGCGGTGCCGGCGAACGTCCGGCCCGGCTCCGCGACGTCGTCGAGCGGGACGCGGTCGATGGTGGTGTTTCGGTCGATGGCGCGGAGCACCTGGTGGAGCCGGCGTCCCTCGGGGCGCGTGAAGTGGACGTCGTTCGTCGCCACGCAGGGAATGCCGCGCTCCCGCGCCCACGCGCGGAGGGGACGGTCGCCGCGGCCGGGGACGAGTTCGGCGTAGACCGGTACGGCGTCGCGGAGCGATTCGAGGAGCGTGGAAGTTTCCGAGAGGACGACGAGCCCCTCGGCATTGGCGCGAATGGCGGCGATCAGCGAGAACTCGGGTTCGAGATGCCGCGCGGTGATGACGCGGCAGAGGGATCGATAACCGTCGCGGCCGCGGGCCAGGAGCACGGCTCGGCCCTGCCCGCCGGGTTTTGCGGCGGGAGCGCCCGATTCCACGATCTCCACTCCTGCGATGGGTGTCAGTTTCATCTCCTCGCAGATCTGCCTGTAGAACACAAACCCGTAGAGCGCGTTCGTGTCGGTGAGCGCGAAGCGGGTCATGCCTTGATCGCGCGCCGCTTGCGCCAGCGACTCGAGGCTGTCGACGCCGCGGAGGAGGGAGTAGTGGCTGTGGACGTGGAGGTGCGTGAAGGTCATCGCTGCAGCATGCGCGCGCGGCGCGGCGGCGCGGTGACTAGTCCGTGCGCTAGCCACGAGGCGGGGACCAGCGTGTCGGTTCCTAGTTTTGTTCGGATTTCGTGGAGTGCTGCTGCTAGCGCGGTCGAGCGGTCGAGGTGGGGGGACGAGGGGGAGGAGCCCTCCGGTCGCTGTCCTCGCCCGCGCTCCGCGCGGGCTGCGGAGGCTCCCTCTGGGTCCTCCCCCTCGTCCCTCCACATCAACAGTTGGATGGCGCTTGGGACCTCCTCCCACGCTTCCAGACGCAGCCTTCGCACTCGAACTCGCCTGGTCAGCGCTCGGTCGAGCAGGGCGATCGCTTCTTCGCGCAGTCTCGCCTCCGTTGCCACCGCTTCTCGTAGCGTGGTGCGGGCGCTTCCCTCTCTGCCGTCGGCGTAGATCACCTTCACTGCCAGGCGGCGGGCCCCGACGCGGCGCGTCCGGAGGCCGGTTCCCACCTCGATCGCCAGGCGCGACATTCGGAGTGCCAGCGCGCGGTGGTCGTTCGTCTCGGTGGCCAGGGTCTCTTCGGCCACGGCGGTCGGGGGCGGATCGATGGCGCGGAGCGGCGCGGTGTCGAGCCCGCGCGCTTCGCGCCAGAGGAGTGTCGCCGGCGGACCGAAGGCGGCGTGGAGCTGCGGCATGGTGAGTGCCTGGAGGTCGCGGACGACGCGGAGCGCGAGGAGATCGAGCCGTGACGCCGCGGCCGGAACGCGCGCCGAGGGGAGGATGCGGGCGGCGAGCGGGCCCAGGAACGCTTCCTCACTGCCGGAGCGGACGTCGAGCAGCTCCCCGTCGGGCGCCAGCACGCGAGCCGCGATGCCGCTGACGAGCCGCGTGGCCGCAAGCCCCAGCGTGGGATGGAGCCCGAACGCGCGCTCCACTTCCCGCCCGGCGCACGCGGCGCGATCGCACAGGCCGTCGTGCGTCCGCGCGATCCCGGTGAAATCGAGCACGAAACGCCCCGAGGGGAGCCCGGAGCCATCGCCAAACGGCGCATAGGGGGCGAGCCGCGCGCGGATGGAGTCGGCGAGCCCGGCGTAGAGATCGCGATCGGGCGGAAGCGAAACCAAGTCGCGGCAGAGCCGGCGCGCGAGAACAAGTGGCGTACCGGGGGTGACACCAGCGGCTCGCGCCTCACGCGACACAGCCAAGACGCGCGGCCGCGACGAATCGCCTGGCGCGAGCACGACGGGGCGCCCCACGAGCTTAGGACAGCGAAGCCGCTCCGCCTGAATAGCGAAGGAGTCGATGGCGACGTGCAGGATCGTAGCTTCCATGGCAATGCTCCGGGGTCGGCTACGGGTGAGAGCTGCGGCGGTTGCCGGGATCGCACGGGGCGAACCCCGAAGGGAGCCTCCGCAGCCCGCGCAAAGCGCGGGCGAGGACAGCGACCGGAGGGTTTCGCCCCGTGCGATCCCACATCTGCTGCTGGCGTTCTTCTCCCGCTAGTCGAACTCGAACTTTGGATCGGGGGGCGTCTGCTCGAGCGAGATACGACCGATCACAACGTCCGCCCGGTTGTAGCTCTCGCCCTTGATCGGGGCGCCGTGGAGGCGGCGCAGCATCGCAAGCTGCCCCGTGTGCGTCAGCGCGTCCGCCACCGGGGCCTGGAGGAGGCGCGTCAGCTCGTAGTGGATCGGCTCGTCGGACGCGATCCGCTCGTCGAAGGCCTTCAGCGACGTGAAGAAGCGCGCGCACTCGGCGTCCCACGCCTGCGGGGCGGCGCTGCCCCACTTCCCCGCGCCGTTCGCCATCGAGAGCGCCCAGTCGAAGAGGTCTCCCATGTGCGCCACGATGGAGAGAGGCGTGCTCCCCGCGCCGGGCGCGCGAAAATCGGCGAACGACTCGGGGGCGCCCCGCATGGCCTTCGCGGCGCGATAGGCGAGGGTGGCGAGCGTGTGGCGGAAGAGTTCTCGATCGGTCATTGGTTCCTCCTAGGAGTATCGCCGAAGCAATCCCACGAGCACGCCGCGGATCTCCACGCGGTCGGCGGCCAGGCGAATCGGTGCGAGCGCCGCGTTCGCCGGACGCAGCTCCACGCGCGCGCCGGCCCGATGAAACCGCTTCAGCGTCGCATCGCCATCCACGATGGCCACCACCGTCTCCCCGTTCTCCGCGCGCCGCGCCCGGCGGACCACGACGACGTCGCCGTCGTGGATTCCGTCTTCGATCATCGAATCGCCGCGCACGCGGAGCGCGTAGCGCTCGCCCCCTTTGCCCCATAGCGAGGCGGGTACGTCGATCTCCTCCGGCGTCTCGATCGCCTCGATCGGCCGGCCCGCCGCCACCACGCCCAGGAGGGGGATGGTTCCGCCTTCCGTGCGGCGAGCACGCGGGGCCAGCCAGCGCTTCGCGTTCGGCGGGGCCTCGGCCAGGTAGCCGCGGCGCTTCAACTGCGCGACCAGCTTGGCGACGGCGTTCAGGGAGGCGACCCCGAGATGGCGGCGGATCTCCTCGAACGATGGCGCGAAGCCGTGCCGCTCGCGGAACGAGGCGATGAAGTCGTAGGCGGTGCGCTGTCGTGGGGTCAGCAGGTGGTGGTCCTCCGGGTGGCCGGTGCGTGGACGAAGTGGGGCCCCGTGGCGGCCGCATGGCGCCCTGTGGGCGGCCGCCCGGGTACCCGCCCCGACAGGCGGTACGCTAGGCGCGCCCGACGGGATACTGAACAAGATAGGTGAAAGAAAGGTGAATGTCAATAGCCCGCCGCGTGCGCCCGAGCGGGAGTAGACTCGCCTGGAGTTCGTGCCGGCCATGGAGGGATCGAAATGGTCCGTTTGCTACTACAGCTGTTACTCCTCATCGCCCTTGGTTCTGGAATCGCAAAGCCGCTTCACGCGCAGCAAGTCTTCCTCGATCTGAACCAAGATGCGGTCTGCGACGCCAATGACGTCCCCATCTTCTCGGAGATCGATACAATCGATGTATGGATCGACACGTCGAAGAACCAGGACGGATCGCCTGCGGTATGCGGCACCGGAGAGGACCTCACGGTGGCCGCGTACGAAGTGATCGTCCGGGCAGACGCGGGAACGGCGATTCTCTCGTGGACGAATTCTCGACCCGAATTCACGGTTGAGGAGCAGAAGACGATTCAGGCGGGGGCGATATGGGTGAGCTATTCCTCGCCGACGGGCTCGACACACTTGGCACCCGGCAAGTACCTGCTGGGCCGGGCGGGATACCAGCACACGTCGGGGTGCCCCTACTTCCGGGTGGTTTTCCAAGAGTCGAGTCTCCCGTCCGCCGAGACCAAGTTCTATTCACGATGCTTGGGGAGCCAGCAGGACAACTTCATGCGGCTTGGCTCGGACTTCCATGATTCCTGCGGAACTAGTTCCACCTGTACCGGCATCAAGGAGACAACGTGGGGGCACATCAAGGAGATCTATCGATGAGCCTCCGGAATGCCTCATGATGCCCGACTCGCGGGGTGTCATAGAACACATCGCCCGCCGCTGGATCGAGGATATCTGGCGGCCGGGCGATCGCTCCACCTTTGACGAACTCCACGCCCCCGACTTCCGCGATCGAAGCGCCGCGGGGCGCGGCGAGACTCGCGACGACTACCGCCGCATGCTCCAGGCGTTCTACGCCGCCTTCCCCGACTTCCACACGAACATCGAGGATCTCGTCGTCGACGAATCGCGCGCCACCGTCTCCATCCGCTGGACGGCGCGCGGCACGCATCGCGGCGCCTACCTTGGCGTCGAGCCATCGGGGCGCACGATCGACTTCGCCGGCATCGAGATCATCCGGATCGAGAACGGACAAATCGTGGAGCGGTGGGGCGAATGGGACGGGATGAACCTGCTCTTCCAGCTCGGACTCTGGCGTCCCGCGCCATGATGGCGGTACGGCGTCGCGTGCGGCTGGGCGGTTCCCCTGGCATCGGCTCACGCGCTTCTCTATGCTGGATCGGATGAACGACGAGACGGATCCCTCTGAGGCACCGGAAACGCAGCGGCTCCCCTCCGAGCCGCCTCCCGATGCGCAGACCATCGAGGGCGATACGCCGAGTGAGCCCACCATGGCTCCGGCGCTGGATGAAGTACCGGAACAGGTGCCGGAGCCGGAACTGGAGGCGATTCCGGAGCAGGCCTCAGTAGCGGCGCCCGAGCCAGATCGAACCCCAGCCGCACCGTCCCCCCTCCCTCGCCAACCCCAGCGCCAGCCCGACGCGGCGCGCTGCCACCGCGGCCTTCGCCCTTCGGTGCTCGAAGTATGGCCCCATCTCTCCCGCCCCGAACTGCTGCGGCGCTGGCTCGGTGAAGTCGATCTCGAACTCGCGATCGGCGGTGAATTCACGCTTCACGCCTGGAACGGCGACATCGTCCGTGGCCATGTGCTCCAGTCCGATCCACCCTCCGCGCTCGCCTTCACCTGGAAGCCGCAAGGAACCGGGGGCGAGAGCCGCGTCTCGATCCGCCTGCAGGGCGATGGGCCCGGCACGCGAGTCACGGTCCGTCATGAGGGGCTCTCCAGCGAGCCGGAGCGCCGGCAGGCGCGGCGGCTCTGGCGCGAGGTTCTCGGCGCGCTTCGCACCGCGCTCCACGACGAGCGTGACGCGCACGAGTGGGGCGCCTCCCTTCCGATCGCGGTCCGAGCGCCGCTCGCCCGCAGCGCCGCCGACATCTGGCCGCTACTTTCCACCGCGCAGGGACTCGAGCGATGGCTGGCCCACGTCGAGCGGTTCGACGCCGTCCCTGAGGGCGGCTTCCGCTTCACGTCGCGTCACCACGGGCGCCAGATGGTGGAGGAAGGGACGATCGAACTGATGGTGCCGGAGAACCGCGTGGTGATGGCTTGGGAGTGGGCGGGGGAGAATTGGGGAGCGCGGACCAAGGTGGAACTTTCGCTTGAACCCGACGCGTCGGGATCGGCGCTTCTCCTGCTTCACTCGGGATTCGACAAGATCGCGCCCGAGAAGGCCGCCGTGGCGCGGCGCGAGTACGCCGCCTCGTGGCCAAAGGTCGTGGCCGACCTTCGCCGCTTCGTCGCCCCGCTTCCGGTCTAGCCGCGCGGCGCGGCTAACGCGTCAGTCTCCCACGCGCAGGACGATCTTCCCCACGTTCCCCCGCTTCTCCAGCAACTGATGCGCGATCCCCACGTCCTCGAGCGCCATGACGCGCCCCGGCTCCGGCTTGATCTCTCCCGTCGCGGTCCAGGAGATCAGCGTCTCCAGGACGGCGCGAACGAGCGCGGGATCGTCCATCAACCGGCGCAGGTTCACGCCGTGGAGTCCGATGCTCGGCTGCAGCAGATCGAGAAACGTGAACCTCGCCGTGCCGAGAAGAAGTCGAATCGCTCCTAGAAGGCCCCCGCCCGATAGCGACCCGACGCCAAGGGAGACGACACGCCCTCCGGGACGAAGCGACCGAAGCCCCTGGCCGATGCTCTTACCCCCCACGGAGTCGAGCACGATGTCGTACGCCTTCTCTCCGTACGTGCGTCGCGCGACCCGATCGACACGCAGATGGCGCGACGACACCACGTGGCGCACGCCAGCGTGGAGAAGCCGCGCGCGCTTGAAGTGGGTGCTGGCAGTACCGGTCATCTCGAGCCCGGCGCGCCTGCCAAGATCGAGCAAGGCAAGTCCCACGCCGCCGGCGGCCGCGTGGATGAAGACGCGCATGCCGGACTCGACAGGGCCGGTGCGATAGAGCGCCACGTAGGCGGTTCCGTAATTGAGCGGGAGCACCACGGCGGTCTGGTAGGGAATCGAGTCGGGGAGCGCGACGACGCGATCCGCCGACACGGCCACCTTCTCGGCATAGCCGCCGCTCGTGTGATAAGCGAGCACGCGCTGTCCGACGTGAAACCGCTCGACGCCCGCGCCGAGGGCGGCGATATCGCCGGCGCTTTCGTAGCCCGGAATGTATGGCGTCTTCGGCGCCTCGGGATAGAGGCCCTGGCGCGCCAGGACGTCGGCGAAGTTAACGCCCGCGGCGCGGACCTGGATCAGAACCTCGCCCGGCCCCGGAGTCGGATCGGGAAGGGACTCGACCTGGAGCGATTCGGGAGGGCCGGTCTTTCGAAGGAGGACGCCGCGCATCACTGAATCATACTCGATCCCGAAGCTGCTTCGCTGTCACGAAGACGTCGCGCCACATCGCGGGGGTGAGCACACCGGTGCTCGTGTTCTGCTGGCTCGGGTGGTAGGAGTCGAGAAACCATCCACCCTCCGGCAGCGCGACGAATCCACCGTGGCGGAAGAGCGGCTTCGGCTTCAACTCGGGAAGCGCCAGCGCGCGGCGAGCCGCCAGGAAGGCGTCATGACCTATCTTCCCCAGCGCCAGCCGGACGCGCACGGATCGAAGCGCGGTCATTTCTCTCGTGAGGAAGGGGCGGCAATTCGCCAGTTCCTCGGGCGTCGGCTTGTTCCCGGGAGGGGCGCATCGTCCCGCCGCCGTGATGAAGGCGCCGGCCAGCCGAAGTCCGTCGCCCGCGCGTTCACTTCGAGGGCGATCCGACAGTCCCTGCCGGTGGAGTTCGCCGTAGACCCACTCCCCCGAGCGATCGCCGGTGAACATTCGCCCGGTGCGGTTCGCACCGTGCGCGCCAGGGGCGAGTCCAACGAGCAGGAGCCACGCATCGGGATCGCCGAAGCCAGGAACGGGGTATCCCCAGTAGGGTTCGGCTCGATAGGCGGCGCGGCGCGTAGAGGCGATTTCGAGACAATGAGCGCGAAGGCGGGGACATCGCTGGCAGACAACCACCCCCTGAGCGATGGCGCGAAGTGCCGTAACCGTAGCCCCACGAACAGGATAGCGGTCGCGTGGCGATGCCTCTTCGGGGCTCCTGGGGGGTGGCCCGCCGGAGGTCTCCCCAGGAGCGCCCCCAAAGGACCATTCCCCTAACGCCCCATCCCTGGCAGACTTGGTCCATCTCTTGGAGGATCGACTACTTCCCATGCGCTTCCTCGTCCCGCTACTGACCACGCTGTTGCCCACGCTATATGGGCTTAGTGTAGCAGCTTACGCTCGAATCTATACCACCGAGCAGACCGAGTCAGGCGGGTCGAGCAGCCACCGCTGGGGTCCTCGGGTGCTCCGTGCGGCTGTTCTGGTTCATCTCCTTTATTTGATAGCGCGCGGTTGGACCGAGGGGCACTTGCCGCTCGCGTCCATCTATGACTTCCTGTCAGCCACCGCGCTGGCGCTCGCCTCGGTATACCTCTACCTCGAGATGCGCCAGGGGGTCCGCACCACGGGCATCTTCGTGTTGCCGATCGTGCTGCTGATCCAGCTGGTCGCCTCGGCGTATGGAACCGCGGTTCCCGTCACCAAGCCGCCGATCAATCCGATCTGGTTCGAACTCCACACGCTGGCGGCGGTCCTCGGCTACGGCGCCTTCTTCGTCTCCGCGATCTACGGAGTTCTCTTCCTCCTGCTCTACCACGAGATCAAGAGCCACCGGATGTCGTTCTTCTTCACCCGCATGCCGCCTCTCGAATCGCTTGGCCGGATGAACGTCAGCGCCTCCAGCGCCGGCCTCGTCCTTCTGGCGCTCGCGATCCTCATGGGGATCGGCTGGGGGAAGGCGGCGGGGCTCCACCCCTTCGCCGATCCCAAGACGTGGCTGACGATCGCCGCCTGGTGCATGCTCGGCTTTGCCGTCCTCGCCTACCACCGTCTCGGGTGGCGCGGACCCCGTGCCGTCTACGCCTCCCTGGCCGGCTTCACGACCCTCCTCCTCTCGCGAGTCGTGACCGACCTCTTCGTCTCCTCGTTCCACACGTTTCAGTGATCGCGATGGCCGAATTCGCCGCCGGACCGCTCGACCTCTTCTGCGTCGGACTTTCCTATCACACCTCTCCCATCGAGGTTCGCGACGCGGTAGTACTGAACGACGAGGAGGTGGCGCGCGCCATGGAGGCGCTCCGTCTGCGCGGCGGCGCCGCGGAGACGATGATCCTTTCCACCTGCAATCGCACCGAGATATACGCCCGCGGCGCCCGCATTCCGGACCCCGCCGGCTTCATTGCCGAACTCCTGCGCGAGATCAAGGGCGTCGATCTCCAGCTTCAGGCCGGGAAGCATCTCTACACGTTGCGGGAGGAGGAGTCGATCCAGCACCTCTTCCGCGTGGCGTGCGGCCTCGACTCGATGGTTTTGGGCGAGCCGCAGATCCTGGGCCAGGTGAAAGACGCCTCGGAACTCTCCACCCGCCTCGGCGGGGCGGGTCCGGTCACGGAGCGGCTCCTCGATACGGTCCTCCGCTGCGCCAAGCGCGCGCGGACCGAGACCGGCATTGGGCGCGGCCCCGTCTCCAGCGCCTACGCCGGCGTGAGCCTGGCGGCGAAGGTGCTGGGGAATCTCGGTGAGAAGCGCGCGCTGCTGGTCGGTGCGGGTGAGATGTCGGCCCTTGCCTGGACGCATCTCAAGGACGCGGGCGTGACGCAGTTCATGGTCGCGAATCGGAGCCGCGAGCGGGGTGAGGCGTTCGGCGAGAAGTACTGCTCGCGCGCCGTGTCACTCGAGGCGCTGCCGGTCGTACTTCCGGGTGCCGATCTGGTCGTCAGCGCCACGCGCGCCCCCGACGCCGTCATCACGGAGTCGATGGTGCGAGCCGCGATGAAGATCCGGCGGAACCGCCCTCTTTTCTGCCTCGATCTCGCGGTGCCTCGCGACATCGACCCGCAGGTTGGCAAGTTGGAGAACGTCTTCCTTCACGACTTGGACGCGCTGGGCCAGATCGTGTCCCAGAGTCTGGCGCAGCGGCGGGCCGAGATCCCGCGCGTCGAGGTGATCATCACGGAGGAACTGGGGAGATTCTTGAAGTGGCACCGCTCGCTGGCGGTGAAGCCGACCGTCACGGCGTTCCGGCATCACTTCGAGCAGATCGCCGCCGAGGAACTGGAGCGCCATCGCGGACGCTTCCGCCCCGAAGACGTGGCGGTGGCCGAGTCGCTAGCGCACGGCATCGTGCAGAAACTACTTCACCGTCCCACGACGCGTCTGCGAAACGCCGAGGCCGACGGACTGGAAGGCGCGGCACGGCTGGAGACGGTGCGGGATCTGTTTGGTATCGAGCGCGAAGGTGAAAACGCCGGCGGTGCCGGCGGACATTCGGGTCAGGGGGGATCGGATGCGGATCGGAACACGCGGTAGCGAACTCGCCCTCACGCAGAGCCGGTACGTTCGAGCGCTCCTGGGCGGGACCGACGAGACGATCCCGCTCGAGATCATCACAACGTCGGGAGATCGATTCGCCGAGGCGTCGCTGACGAAGATCGGTGGGAAGGGCCTCTTCACGAAGGAGATCGAGGAGGCGCTGCTGGAACGCCGCGTCGACCTGGCGGTCCACTCGCTCAAGGATCTCCCCACGGAGAATCCCCCGGGGCTCGTGATCGCGGCGCTCCTGACGCGAGAGGATCCGCGCGACGCGCTGGTCTCCCGCGACGGGCTTGGCCTCGCGGCGCTGCCGCGGGGTGCTCGAGTCGGCACCTCGTCGCTCCGGCGCCGCTCGCAGATTCTGGCGCGCCGGCCCGACCTCGTCGTGGAGGACCTCCGCGGCAACGTGCCGACTCGAGTGAAACGCGTTGAAGAAGGACGCTTCGACGCGGTGGTGATCGCGGCGGCGGGGCTTCGTCGTCTCGGCCTCGCCGACCGCATCACCGAATCGATCGACGAAGAGATCATGCTCCCCGCGCCCGGCCAGGGCGTGCTGGGCCTGCAGGCCCGTGCCGACGACGAGGTCACGCTGGCGGCGGTGCGCCGTCTCCACGATCCCGTGGCCGCGGCGGAGGCGACCGCCGAACGTGCCTTCCTCTCCGGGCTGGGCGGCGGCTGTCTGGTCCCCGTCGGAGCGCGGGCTCGCGTGAACGGCGACCGGATCCTTCTGGCCGGTTTCGTCGGCCATCCCACCGGGCGCCCCACGGTTCGGCGAACGATCGAGGGGCCGATCGCCGATGCCGTGGAACTTGGCCGCGCGCTCGCGGTGACCCTGCTCTCGCAGGGCGCGCGCGAGATCCTGGCCGAGGTCCGGAGCGACGAGGTATTCCCGTGATGGCGGCGGAGGAGCGGAGCGAGGAAGGACTCCTTCTTCAGGCGGCCGAAGCGTACGGCTGGACGGCTCCCCGCGACCGGCCGTTCGTGTATCTCGTGGCGCGCGACGATGCCGAAGACGATCGGCTCGCGGCGGGTCTCGAGGCGAACGGCTTCAGCGTGCTTCGCGTCCCGCTTCTGGAAACCGTGGCCGGCAGTGACGCGGCGCGGCTCCCCTCGGTGCTGGCATCGCTTCCGGAGGGAACCGCCATCGCCTGGACGAGCCGGCGCGCGGGCGAAGCGTTGGCCAAGGCGGCGTTTCCCCGCCACCACGCGGCGCTCGTGAACATCCCCCTCTTCGCGCTTGGCGATTCGAGCGCGGAGCCGGTGGCGAAGGGCGGAATCGCGGTCGCCACGCCGCAGGGCTTCGGGCCACACGGCGCGCGCTCCCTGGCCGACCTGATCGCGACCCGCGTGGCGGTGGACGGAATCCGCCGGGTCCTCTTCCTGGCGGGCAATCGCTCCCTTCCCGACTTTCCGGAGGGGTTGGCGGCGCGCGGCGTTCCGATGGAGCGGTTCGAGGTCTACGAGACGCGCTACCTGCGCCCCGACGTCGACGATCTCCTCGTGGCCCTTGGCGAACGGCGCCTCGCCTGCGCCGTCTTCTTCAGCCCGTCGGGCGCGGAGGCGCTGGAAGCGCTCCTGGCCCCCGACGCCCTGAAGGCGCTCCACGCCATCCCGGTCGCCGCCAAGGGACCGACCACCGCCGCGGCGCTTCGCGCGCGTGGATTCCGAAGCGTCGATGCCGGGCTTCGCACCGTGACTCCCAGGCCGAGCCACCCGCTCGCCTTCCTTGCGTTACACTTGATGGACGAGACCCCACGATGACCTTTCCAACGACACGACTCCGCCGCTTCCGGGCCACGCCCGCCCTCCGCGCCCTCGTCCGCGAGACGACGCTCGAACCGGGCGACCTCGTGGCGCCTCTCTTCGTATGCCCTGGCGATAAGGTCCGCCGGCCGATCGCTTCCATGCCCGGCCAGGAGCAGCTCTCCATCGACGAGGCGGTACTGGAGGCGAAGCGCCTGGCGGACCTCGGCGTGGGCGGCGTCATTCTCTTCGGGATCCCCGAGAAGAAGGACGCGGTCGGTAGCGAGGGATACGCCAAGGAGGGCATCGTCCCGCGCGCGCTACGCGCCATGCGCCAGTCGGCGCCGGGCCTCCTCCTCTGGGCCGACGTCTGCCTTTGCGAATACACCGACCATGGGCACTGCGGTGTGCTGACGGGCGACCGTGTGGACAACGACAAGAGTCTCCCCCTTCTGGCGCGCGCCGCGGTCGCGTACGCCGAGGCGGGGGCCGACATCGTGGCGCCGAGCGACATGATGGACGGGCGCGTCGGCGCGATCCGGAAAGCGCTCGACGCCGCGGGTCTTGCTGAAACGCCAATCGTTTCTTACGCCGCCAAGTATGCGAGCGCGTTCTACGGGCCGTTTCGGGAGGCGGCGGAGTCGGCGCCCCAGTTCGGCGACCGCCGCGGCTACCAGATGGACCCGTCGAATAGCGATGAGGCGCTCCGCGAAGTGGCGCTCGACCTGGAGGAGGGCGCCGACATGGTGATGGTGAAACCGGCGCTTCCCTATCTCGACATCATTCGCCGCGTGAAGGAGCGATTCGGCGTACCGGTCGCCGCCTACAACGTCTCGGGCGAGTACTCGATGCTGAAGGCTGCCGCCGAGCGCGGCTGGCTGGATGGGGAGCGTGCGGCGCTCGAAACCCTGACTTCGATTCGCCGCGCCGGCGCCGACGTGATCGTTACCTATCACGCGAAAGAGATCGCGCCGATTCTCGGAAAGAAGTTCGCATGAGCGAGATCCGCGCGCTTCCCAAGACGGCCGAGAGCGAGGCTCTCTTCCGCCGCGCCCTGGGACTTTTTCCGGGCGGCGTCAATTCGCCCGTTCGCGCGTTCCGCGCGGTGGGGGGCGTTCCCCGTTTTATCGCGTCGGCGAAGGGCGCCTACCTGACCGACGCCGACGGGAACCAATTACTCGACTACGTCCTCGGCTGGGGACCGATGCTTCTCGGCCACGCGCATCCGAAGGTGGTGGAGGCCATCGAGCGCCAGGCGCGTCTGGGATTCATCTTCGGCACGAGCACGGCCCTGGAGGTGGAACTCGCGGAACGCGTCCGCCGCTTCTACCCGGCGGCCGAGCGGCTCCGCTTCGTCACGACCGGCACCGAGGCGACGATGAGCGCGCTCCGCGTGGCCCGCGCCGCCACGAAGCGTTCCGGCTACGTGAAACTGGACGGCTGCTACCACGGCCACGCCGACGCGTTTCTCATGAAGGCGGGCTCCGGGCTCGCCACGCTCGGGACCCCCGATTCGCCGGGCGTGCCGGAGTCGGTGGCGAAGGACGCGCGAATCGCGACCTACAATGACCTCGCCTCTGTCGCCGCGGTTTTCGAGAAGGAACCCGAGGCGATCGCGGCCGTCATCGTGGAGCCGGTGGTGGGCAACTACGGCTGCCTTCCTCCGTCGCCCGAGTTTCTCCCCGGCCTGCGATCCCTTTGCGACCGCCACGGCGCGGTGCTCATCTTCGACGAGGTGATGACCGGCTTCCGCGTCTCGCGCGGGGGAGCCGCGGAGCGCTACGGCGTGAAGCCCGACCTCGTCACGCTCGGCAAGGTGATCGGCGGCGGACTTCCGGTGGCGGCTTTCGGGGGACGCGCCGATCTCCTGGCGCATGTGGCGCCCGAGGGGCCGGTCTATCAGGCGGGCACCTATTCTGGAAATCCCGTCGCCATGGCGGCTGGACTCGCCACGATGGAGATTCTCGAATCGGACCCCGCTCTCTTTGCGCGTGTGGAGGCTCGCGCGGTGCTTCTTGCCGCGGGGCTTCGCGAGATCATGACCCGGCGTAAGATCGCCGGCGCCGTCAATCAAGTCGGATCGATGTTCACTCTCTTCTTCGGCCCGGCGCGCGTCGCCACGATGGCCGACGTCCGCTCCTCAGACCGCGAGCGCTTTGCGCGATTCTTCCGCGGCATGCTGGAGCGCGGCGTCTACCTGCCGCCGTCGGCATTCGAGAGCGCTTTCCTCTCGGACGCGCACCACGAAGCGGAGATCGACCGGACGCTCGAAGCGGCCGATGAATCCCTAGGAGGTTTGGAGTGACGTTAATCCCCTCGCTGGCCCCCGCCTCCTCGTTTCTCCGCGCCTGCCGCGGAGAGCCGATCGAGCAGACGCCCATCTGGATCATGCGCCAGGCCGGTCGCTATCTTCCCGAGTATCGCGCGCTCCGCGAGAAGCAGTCGTTTATCGACTGCTGCCGCGTCCCCGAACTCGCGGCCGAGGTGACGGCGCAGCCGATCGAGCGCTTCGGCTTCGACGCGGCGATTCTCTTCTCCGACATCCTGATCCCGCTTCTGGCCATGGGAATTCCGCTCGCGTTCGATCCCGGCCCCAAACTGGGCAAGCTGATCGAGTCGCGGGAGGACGTTCTGGCGCTACGGTGGGCCGGCGCTGACGCGGGGCTTCCCCACATCCGCCCCGTCATTCGCGCCGTCAAGGAGCGCCTGGCTGGCCGGGTGCCGCTGATCGGCTTCGCGGGGGCACCGTTCACCGTCGCCGCCTATCTCATCGAGGCGGGCGGCTCGCGCGACCTGGCGAAGACGCGAGCGTTCCTGGCGCGCGACCCGGAGGCGTTCCTCTCGCTTCTGGAATTCCTGACCGACGCGACCATCGACTACCTGAAAGTGCAGATCGCCGCGGGCGCCGACGCCGTCATGCTCTTCGACACGCAGGCCGGCTGGCTTCCGCCGCATCTCTTCGGCGGGATCGCGGCCACCTGGACCGAGCGCGTTCTCGCCGGACTACCGAAGGGAACGCCGACGATCTACTTCGCGCTCGCCCCCTCGACAGGGCAGATCGAAGCGCTCCGCCATGTGCGGGCCGACGTCTTCGGCATCGACTACCGCGTCCCCATCCGGCACGCGCGCGCCGTGCTGGGGAATGACCGCGGCGTTCAGGGGAATCTCGATCCGACCGTTCTCCTCGGATCGCCCCAGACCATCGTCACGCAGGCCGAGGCGGTTCTCCGCGAAAACGCGGGACGGCCCGGACACATCTTCAATCTGGGGCACGGCATCTTCCCCGACACGCCGCTCGAGAACGTGGCGCTCCTGGTGGATACCGTGAAGCGCTTCCGCGCCGGCCCCACGGGAGGCTCGTCATGAGCAACGTCGCCGCGCTGACCGCCGAGATGCTGGCCAAGTACGACCGGCCGGGCCCCCGCTACACGTCGTATCCGACCGCCATCGAGTTTCACGAGGAATTCGGGCCGAAGCGCTACATCGAGAAACTCGAGGAAGCCGCGCAGAAGCCGGGAGAGCCGCTCTCGCTCTACGTCCACCTCCCCTTCTGCCGGGAGCGCTGCACCTTCTGCGGATGCAATGTGATCGTGACCCAGAAGCAGGGGGTGGCCTCGGCCTACATCGACGATCTGGAGCGTGAGATCGAGATCGTGGCGAAGCACCTGGGGAAGCGGCGGGAGCTGGTCCAGTACCACTGGGGCGGCGGCACCCCGACCTATCTGTCGCTGGACGAGATGAAGCGCGTCTGGAACGCGCTGGCGAAGCAGTTCACGTTCGCCCCCGGGGCCGAGATCGCCATCGAGGTCGATCCGCGCGTCACGACACGCCGCCAGGCGGAACTTCTGCGCGAGTTGGGTTTCAATCGGATCTCCATGGGCGTCCAGGATTTCGACGAGGATGTCCAGGACGCCGTGAACCGCTACCAGTCGTTCCCCATCACCAAGGACCTGCATCTCTACATGCGCGGACTTGGCTTCGAGTCGATCAACTTTGACTTCATCTACGGACTTCCGCACCAGACGCCCGAGACGTTCCGGAAGACGATCGAGCTGGCGCTGGAGCTGCGGCCCGACCGCGTGGCCATCTACTCCTACGCCTTCGTCCCCTGGATCAAGGCGCACCAGAAAGCGATTCGGCTGGAAGACCTTCCGCCCCGCGACGTGAAGCTCCAGCTCTTCGGTGTCGCCTACGAGCTCTTCATCGCGGCCGGATACCAGCAGATCGGAATGGATCACTTCGCCGTGAAGGAGGACTCGCTGGCGATCGCCGCGCGCGAGCACACCCTGTTCCGGAACTTCATGGGTTACACCACCCATCCCGCGAAGGACTACATCGGCGTCGGCGTTTCCTCCATTGGCGACATCGGCGGCGCGTTCGCCCAGAACACCAAGAAACTGAATCGCTATCGCGACGCGCTCGACCGCGGCGAGCCGCCGATCGAGCGAGGCTTCGAGCGAAGCAAGGACGACGAGATCCGCCGCGACGTGATCCAGAGCCTCATGTGCAACTTCCATCTCGACATTCCCACGATCGAGCGGGCCTACGACATCGACTTCGCCACCTACTTCGCCGATTCCCTGAAGGAACTCGACGAGGGCCTGGTGGGACACGGATTCGTGAAGCGCTCCCCGCAGGCGATCGAGGTCACGGAAGCAGGCCGCCTCTTCGTCCGGAACGCCTGCATGGCGTTCGACGCCTACCTCAAGAAACAAGAAGGAGGCGAGAAGCCGGTCTTCTCGCGAACCGTCTAACCGATGCCGAAAACCGGAATCCTGCTCCTCAATCTCGGCGGCCCCGACAGCCTTCAGGCGGTTCGCCCGTTCCACACGCGGCTCTTCAGCGACCGAGAAATCATCAAGCTTCCCGGCGGGCCGATCGGGCAGTTCGTCATCGGCCGCATCATCGCCTACAGCCGGACGAAGGAAGTGCAGGAGAACTACGCCCACATCGGCGGAAGCTCTCCCATCGTCTGCTGGAGCACGCTCCAGGGGCGCGGTTTGGTGGAGCGGCTTCGGTCGCGCGGACATGACGTGGAGTTCGCGCTCGCCATGCGGTACTGGAACCCGACGACCGATGAGGCGCTGGACGAACTGGAACGCGCGGGGTGCGACCGGCTCCTGGCGCTCACCATGTATCCGCACTACTCGGTCGCGACGACCGGATCGAGCGTGGCGGAGTTGCGCCGCGTCCTGAAGCGCCGGGGATCGAGCCTCCCGCTGGAGACGATCGAAGCGTGGTACGACCACCCCGGCTACCTGGACGCGATGGCCGCACCGCTCCGCCAGTTGATGACGTCGCTTCCACCGGGAATGAAGCCGACGATCCTCATCAGCGCGCACGGACTCCCGCAGCATTTCATCGACGATGGCGATCCCTACTGCGACCACATCAAGGCCACGATGGCCGGTCTTCTCTCCCGCGTACCGGAGACGGCCGGGCTGCCCATCATCCTCGCCTACCAAAGCCGTGTCGGGCCCGTTCCCTGGATCGGCCCCAGCACCGAGGAGACAATCATCCGGCTCGGCGCCGAGGGTGTGAAGGAAGTGGTCGTCGTCTCGATCTCGTTTGTCTCCGATCACATCGAGACGCTCTACGAGATCGATCAGCAGTACGGCGACCTGGCCCGCCAGCGCGGCATCACCACCTTCGTCCGTGCGGCCGCGCTGAACGACGATCCGCGCTTCCTCGACGCGCTCGCCGCGATCGTGGAGCCGCGGCTGGCGGCCCCGGCGACTCCGGCGGCCGTCGCGCCGGGCGTTCCCGTCTCCGCCTCCCGCTGATGCGCCGCGTCGTGGTCGTAGGCGCCGGGATCGCCGGCCTCGCGACCGCGCACGCCCTCCGCCGCGACGCGGCAAAGCAGGGACTTCCCCTCGACGTCCAGATCCTCGAAGCCGGCCCTCGTGCGGGAGGCCGCGTCCGCACCACGCGCGAGGATGGCTGGACCATCGAGTGGGCCGCGAACGCGATCCAGGGGGCCGAAGGGGCCGCGTGGCGCGTGGCCGAGGAAGTGGGGCTCGCCGCGGATCGAATTCTCTCCAGGCCCGACGCGGCACGGCGCTACATCGCCCGAAACGGGCGGCTCCACCTCGTGCCGCTCGACCCCGTCGCCTTCCTGAAATTCAGCGGACTCTCCCCCGCCGGACGGCTCCGCGTCCTCCTCGAGCCGTTCTACGCTCGCCGCGTGGCGCATGACGAGACGGTCCACGACTACGCCGTTCGCCACATCGGGGAAGAAGCGGCCGTCGCCCTCATCGGAAGCGTCGTCCGAGGGGTGTTCGCGGGAGACGCGCGGCGCCTCTCGCTCGACTCGGCCTTCCCGATCATGCGCGAGATGGAGCGGAAGCACCGGTCGCTCGTCCTGGCGATGGTCGCGGCGGGAAAGGAAGCGCGCGCGCGCGGGAAGAAGGGGCCCGGCATGGCGGCGGCCTCGGGTCCCGGACGACGCGCCCTCTGGACCCTGCGGGGCGGGATGGAGTCGCTGGTCGAGGCGCTCGCGAAGCCGCTCGGATCCGCGCTTCGGCTCCGCTCCCCCGTGCTCGCGCTCGCGCGCCGCGACGGAGGCGGCTACTCGCTACGCATGGCGAGCGGCGAGACGACCGAGGCGGATCACGTCGTGCTGAGCACAGCCCCCCGGACGACCGCGTCGCTCCTCCGCTCGCTCGACGCCGAGGCGGCGCGCGAACTCGGGTCGATTCCCTCCGCGGGACTCAACGTGATCGGACTCGGCTTCCAGCGGGACGCCTTCCGCGGCACGCCCGACGGCTATGGATTCCTGGCCTCGCCCGGCCCCGGCGATGACCTGAGCATCCTCGGTGCACTCTTCGAATCGAACCTCTTTCCCGACCGCGCCCCCGAGGGGCACGTCCTTGTCCGCGTCATGGTGGGGGGCGCCGAGCGTCCCGATCTGGTCACGAAGCGCGACGACGAACTCGTGGCGATCTCCATGAAGGCGCTCGACAAGACGGTGGGCCTGAACCGCGGCCCCGAGCGGACCTGGATCATCCGCCAGGAAGACTCCATTCCGCAGTACCAGGTGGGGCACCGCGCGCTGATCGGCGGGATCGCGAAGCGCCTGGATGCCGCGCCGGGGCTCCATCTCACGGGGAACGGATTCCGTGGCGTCTCGGTCGGAAATCTCCTGGAAGACGCCGAGAAGACCTCCGAGCGAATCCTCCGAAGCGCTTAGTTCCCCCTTCGCCCCCACGAGAGGCTTGGATTGGACCGGCCTAGACGCTTTGGCCGGCCTCGCCACCTTCGGGTCCGTAGAAGATCACCCAGACGGCCAGGTCATCACTGAATTCCTCGAAGCGGTGTTCTACGCCCGCCGGGACGAAGAGGAAGTCGCCGGGTCCGAAGGGGCGCCGCGATCCGCCGTTCAGGAATTTCCCGGTTCCGGATATGACGACGTAGATCTCGTCGCGCGTGTGTGGCGTCTGGGGGTCCTCGCCGCGCGGCGCGTAGAACTCCACTTGCAGGGTGCCGTGGGAGAAGACGCTCGCGAAACGCCTTCCGTCGGCGGTCGGGATTCGTTCCAGGGAATCGGCAACGGTCGCTCTCATGTCGGTCTCCTCACTTCCCCTCGTATTCGCAGCGGCTCTCGCACGTCTCATGGACGGTGATGCGCGCCAGCGACGGAAGCCCCGGCTTCAGCCGCTCCCAGATCCAGCGCGCCACCTGTTCCGAGGTGGGATTCTCCAACCCGTCGATGTCGTTCAGGCAGTAGTGATCGAGTTGGAGGCGAATGGGCTCCACCACCTGGCGGATGACGCCGTAATCGAGGAACCAGCCGGTTTCAGGATCGACCTCTCCTTCCACCGAGACCTCGACACGGAACGAGTGCCCGTGGAGGCGGCGGCACTTGTGTCCCTCCGGCGCCCGCGGAAGATGATGCGCCGCCTCGAAGCCGAACTCGCGTGTCAGCCGAACCTTCATCTGTCCTCACTCGGGGTATTCACGCCGCGCGGCGTCAATGGAGCCCCACCTGTTTGTGTGTCTGCGGAATGAGGCGCGCCTCGGGATATCGATCCCACGGCCACCATGCGAAGACGCGGCGGCCATCCCCCGCCCCATGTTCCGGCTGGAGAATGATCGCGCCTCGATAGGAGAGTCCGTCAAGGAGCCGCACGGCATCCTCCACGTCCTCTTCCCCTTGGATCACGAATTTGAATTGCCGTCGCGACTCCGGAAGCAAGGCGTAGCGGCGAAGGGTCGGAAGCTGCGCCTCCACCGGGTCGCCCTCGAACGTGCCGGCCGAGCGTCCCTTCGGCGCGACCGTCCAGAAGTCGATCGCATCCAGGAGGTCCTCGACCACACGAGAGCCGCTCGTCTCAATCGACGTCCACCAGCCCGCGCAGCGGCGATCCTCCAGGAGCCAGAGAAGCGACGCCTTCGGAGCGATCACCGGCTCTCCCCCGGTAAGGCAGAGCCTTCGAACCGCGGCGAATCCGGCCAGATGGTCCCGCACTTCCTCCACCGTGAGGGTTTCGAATCGTCCGACCCCCGTGTGGGCGAGCGCCTCCGGTTGATCGCACCATCGGCAGCGAAGCGGGCAGCCGTAGAGTCGGACGAATGCGGTCCGCTCCCCCACGTGGAGCCCTTCTCCCTGGACGGAGAGAAAGATTTCGTTGACCCGGAATGGCGGAAGCGAAGGCATGGCTAGATGATAGCCGTTTCCGCCGCACCGCGTCAGGGCCGTTCCAGTCGGGCCGCGCGGGTTGACCGCCAGGGGGGCGGCCCCTATCATTCCGGCCCAAGGCACCAGACCGCCCTACGTGGCTCCCCTGGCACCGCAACATGGAGGTTTCAGTCCCAGTGTCTCGCGCCAGATCCACTCCGCACACCCTTCGTCACGACCAGGAGCCGATCCGGCTCTTCAAGTCGGACATTCTCGAGTTCTTCACGCACATCCATCCGCCAGCCGTGCTGCTGCTCTTCGTGCCGGTCGTGCTCTTCTTCCTGGGGAGGGGAGTCCGGGGTCTCGGCGGAAGTTACGGAATCGGCGCCGTGGCGATGGCGTTCGCGGCCGGAATCGCGATCTGGACCTTTACCGAGTACGTGATGCACCGATTCGTCTTCCATTACGAGCCGAAGGGGCGATTCCTCCAACGCGTATGGTTTCTCCTTCACGGCGTTCACCACGAGCAGCCGCAGTGCAAGTCACGCCTCCTGATGCCGCCCCTCATGAGCGTTCCACTCGCGCTCGCCTTCTTCGGGCTCTTCCACGCGGCGGTGGGAGTCGCGCTGGGGTTTCCACTGGGGGTGGCGCCGCTCTACGCCGGCTTCGTCGCGGGATACCTCGCCTACGACATGCTCCACTACGCCGAGCACCATCTTCCCCTGAAAGGGGGGGCGCTCCGGTATCTCAAGCGATATCATCTGCTCCATCATTTCAAGACCCCGGACGATCGCTTCGGCGTGAGTTCCCCACTCTGGGACGTCATCTTCCGGACCGTCCCCAGGGACTCCAAGAAGGGCTGAGGCTGCCGCGCCTCGCGGCGCCGCCCGATCGAAGGATGGTGCCGTGCTGGTGATGATCGCGATCGTGGAACGGTTTCGCCGGTTGGTGGAGACTGTCCAGGACTACACGCTCTTCACCATCGAGACGCTCCGCTGCTGCGTCGGACGGCCATTCTATGGCCGGGAGATGATGCACCAGCTCCACTTCGCCCTCATCGGATCGCTCGCGATCGTACTCATCTCGGCCGTCGTGGCGGGCCAGGCGCTAGCGATCCAGCTGGCGCGTGAACTCTCGAATTCCGGCGCGAAGAGCCAGCTGGGGCACTTCATGGTGATCTCCGTCGTCCGCGCGCTCGGCCCGGTCCTCACCGGAATGGTCGTGGCGTCGCGCATGTCGGCCGGGATCACCGCGGAACTCGGCGCCATGCGCTCCAGCGATCAGATCGACGCGCTCGTCGCCTTTGGGACCGACCCCATCCGCCGCCTCGTCGTGCCGCGCACGATCGCGCTCCTGATCGCGCTTCCGATCCTGACGGTCCTGGGCGACGCGCTCGCCGTCATCGGCGGCGGATTCGTGGGAATGCAGTACCACCTATCGTGGGAGTCCTACTGGATCGGCGCGCTCCAGTTTCTCACCCCCAAGAACGTGATGGTCGGCATGCTGAAGCCGTTCTTCTTCGCCATCCTGATCGTCACGACGGCCTGCTGGAAGGGCTTCCGCTCCGAGGGTGGCGCCAAGGGAGTCGGCGTGGCCACCACCGAGTCGGTCGTCATCGCCTCGGTCGGAATTCTGGTGACCGACGTAATCTGCACGCGCGTCCTCTTCCGCATCCTGGGATGGTGAGCCGGTGATCGAGTTCCGCGACGTCGACTTCTCCATCGAGGGGAATCCCATTCTCATGGGGGTCTCCTTCCGCGTTCCGCGCGGCAAGACGACCGTCATCCTCGGCCCCTCGGGCTCGGGGAAGAGCACGATCCTCCGCCTCCTGCTCGGGCTCTATCAGCCCGACCGGGGGTCGATCTTCTTCGACGGCGAGGATCTCACGCGTGTCACCGCGGCGCGCCTGCGGGAAATCCGGTCGCGGATGGGAATGGTCTTTCAGCAGGGCGCCCTGTTCGATTCGATGACGGTGGGTGAGAATGTCGGCTACGCGCTCCTGGAGGCAAACGGCGACGAGGAACGCGACGTGGAGGGAACGGTGCGGCAGTTCATCGAACTCGTAGGGCTCGAACCCGAGCTCGTCGACCGCATGCCGGACCAGCTCTCGGGCGGGATGCAGCGGCGCGTGGCCATCGCCCGCGCCCTGGCCGCGCGCGATCCGATTGTCCTGCTCTACGACGAGCCGACCACGGGCCTCGACCCCCAGAGCGGGGAGCGGATCACCGACCTGATCGTCCACCTGCGCGACTCGATGGGGAAGACGGCCATCATGGTCACGCACGACATCGCCGACGCATTCAAGGTGGCCGACAGCGTGACGGTCCTCGAGAAGGGCCGCGTCGCCTTCGACGGCACATCGGCCCAGCTCGCGCATGCGCAGTCGCCGTTCATCAACGAGTTCCTCGCGCCCTTCCGGAAGGCGATCCTGGCGGCGCAACAACAGTTTCAGATGGCGCCAGGCTCTCCGGCGCCACCAGCGGCATCTTCCCCTGAAGGAGGTAGGGCGTGAAGCGTACGGGGCGAGTCCCGTTCATGAAGCTCCAGATCGGGCTGACGGCCCTCGTGGCCTTCGCGTTGCTGCTCTGGGCCACATTCCAGTCGGGCGCCTTCCGCCTCGGTCCGGAGGAGACCATAGCACTCCTCTTCCGGAGTTCCGGCGGGCTCGAAGTCGGGAGCACGGTTCGCCTGAACGGCGTCCCGGTCGGAACGGTGCGGGAGATCCGGCTCCAGCCGGAGAGCAACCAGGTCACCGTGAAACTCGGCGTCGCGCGGAAGACACGCGAGCGCCTCCACCAGGGGGCCACCGCCCGCGTCACCACGGTCGGCTTCCTGGCCGATCTCTACGTGGCGCTGGAATCGGGCGACGAGTCGAAGCCGTCGATCGTCAGGGACGAGGAGATCTCCACCCTGATCGCCTCCGATCCGACGCAGATGATGGGGCGCGCGGAGGGGCTTGCCGACAGCCTCGCCACCCTCGTCGGGTCGCTCAACAAGGCGGGGCGGCGGTTGGCCGACGGAGGCGGAACGCTTGGCCGCCTGAGCGAAGACGAGCGGCTCTACGAATCGATGGTGGAGATGACGCGGAATGCCAACACGCTGACCCAGCGGCTAACCGAGACGCAGTCGAAGGTCTCCGAGCGGCTGATCTCCGTGGTGGGCTCGCTTGACAGCCTCACGTGGCGCCTTCAGCACGGCGACGGAACCGCCGCGCAGTTGATCACCAACGGTGAACTCCACCACCGGCTGGTGTCGATGAGCACGCGCCTTGATTCCGTTCTCACCGGGATCGAGGCGGGGCGCGGAAACGTGGGACGCCTGATGGCCGATTCCACGCTCTACGACGACACCGCGGCGCTGGTCTCGTCGATGAAACGGCTCATGGGCGAGATCGAGAAGAATCCCAAGAAATATCTGAAATTCTCGTTCTTCTAGACGGCCGCTACCGCACGCGCACCACGCGACGCAGGAGCTTCGCGCCGGCGGCATCGGCGCGGATCCAGTAAACCCCGCTCCGTGCGCGGACGCCACGCGCGTCCGTCCCATCCCACGACAGGACCAGAGCCCCCGCGGGCGCAGGACCGTTCCAGAGCGTCGCCACGCGCCGCCCCGTCACGTCGTAAACCACCACGCGTGCGTCTCCAGGCCGCGAGAGGCGGAGCGTCACCACCGAGGCGGTGCGCGTCGGATTCGGCCGGGGCGCATCGAGCACGGCCGGTGCGGACGGCGCGGGAGGCGTGGGAGGAATTGGGGACGGGACGAGCGAACCGTCCCAGATCGCGATGTCATCGACCGCCGCCTCCACGATCCCCACCGGCCCCTCGTCCGCGGCAACAAAGCGAATCCGCATCGACGCCGTCGGCTCAAGGTAGTCCCTCACTCGGAGCACGTCGAAGCGCCACACCGGATCGCTCTCGCGCAGCGTCCGCGCGGTCACCCAGGTGGCGCCGTCCCCGCTCAGTTCGACCAGGAGCGAATCGGGCTCGCCGGGGCTGCTCATGTAAAACCACCGTTCGAACCCGACCATCGGGTCGTCCATCGCCGTGAGATCGAACGGCGGCGACGTGAGGGTGGTGCGTCCTCCGTCGACATCGTCCTCGGAGACACCTGCCCCCGAGACGTTGTTTCCGGTGACGAAGCAGGCGCCGCCGCCGCCAGGCGTCGCGTCGAGGCCGGGCGCGACAGGTCCGATGGCCAGCACCTCGACACCCTCCTCCTCGCCCTCGTGCTGCGGTGCCCCGTAGGGTCCGCGCTCCATGCCGGCGCGCCACGCGGGGGTCACCGCTCCCACAGACAGGCCGGGGGCTGGAGCGGCCGTTCCTCGCGGGACACCGCGCTCCCAGATACCCGTGCCCGCATGATCGCCGGTGCTGAAATAGGACCACCCACGATCGGTATCGCAGGAGTCGTACCACGCCGCGGGCAGAAGTTCCCAGCGGTCGTCGCGCGGAGAACCGCTCGCCACGTCGCCGATTCGCTCCAGCGGCGCGTACCCGGCGCGACGACATCGGAATCGGTAGCTGCCGGCGGGGACCGCGCCGAGCGTGTAGCCGCCGTCCGCCGCCGAAAGTGCGTGAAGCGGAGTCGCGGCGGCCGTCACGCGCGCATCGGGAATCGGCTCCGCGTCCCCTAGCCGGACGACCGTTCCCCCCACGGGCGCCGAAGCAGCCGGCAGCAGCGAGACGTCGATCGAGGCGCGGGATCCGCGCGCCACGTTCACCGGAATTCGCGCCGTGGTGAATCCGAACTTGGAGACGGCGAGTTCATGATCGCCCGGTGCCAGCGCCAGCCGCGCCAGGCCACGTCCCTGCGTCTGCGTGGAGTCACCACCCCCGGAGCCACCCGGCTCCACCACGGCGCCGGCTCGGACGACATCGGCCCCGGGGATCGGCTGGAGCGTCCCGTCGTGGACCGCCAGCTTCACGGTGCCGAAGTTGGGATCGGCGCGAAAGACGAAGAGCCCACCGGAGATGTCGCTCGCGATGAAGGTCCCCGAGGGAAAGTGCGCCACGTCCCAGACACCGTGGAACCCTCCCGAGAATCCACCGTAGGTGTCGTACCACCCCCACTCCGCGGGAAGCGACGGCTCCGAGAGGTCGAAGAGGC
>JANNMC010000149.1:0-1467 GCA_031397435.1 Candidatus Eiseniibacteriota bacterium | reverse complement strand
GGTGCGCCCGGGGCGCGCCGCCTCGCGCGCTTCGGGCGGCGAATGTCGCGGTCGCACGGAGACGCCGGGCATCGCGCCGGGCGCAGGCGTCTCGTTCACGCCGCTGCACCAGTTGCGCGGGCGCATCACGCCCGCGGGCCTTCACTTCGAGCGCCACCACGCGGGCGTGCCCGCCGTGGATCCCGAGCAGCACCGCCTAATCATTCACGGCCTCGTGCGCGAGCCGCTCTCGTTCGGGGTGAACGATCTGCTGCGCTACCCGCTCGTCTCGCGCCTCTACTTCCTCGAGTGCTCGGGCAACTCGCTCGTGAACGCGCTGCCTGATCCCCAACAACTCTCGTGCGGCGTGATTCACGGCCTCGCCTCGTGCAGCGAGTGGACGGGCGTGCCGCTCGCGCTCTTGCTCGACGAAGCCGGCATCGCGCTCGACGCCGCGTGGGGCATCGCCGAAGGCGCCGACGGCGCGCGCATGAATCGCAGCATCCCGCTCGCGAAGCTGCGCGAGGACGCGCTCGTCGCGCTCTACCAGAACGGCGAGCGGCTGCGGCCCGAGCAGGGCTACCCGCTGCGGCTCTTCCTGCCCGGCTGGGAGGGCAACACGAGCGTGAAGTGGCTGCGCCGCATCGAGCTTGCGCGCGGGCCCGTTCACTCGCGCGAAGAAACCGCGCGCTACTCGGACTTGCTCGCGAGCGGCAGAGCAGTGCAGTTCACGTTCGAGATGGGCGTCAAGTCCGTAATCACTCACCCTTCGCCAGGCGCGGAGCTCGGGCCGCCGGGCGTGTACGAGATCTCGGGGCTGGCGTGGAGCGGAGCGGGGCGCGTCACGCGCGTCGAAGTGAGCGCCGACGGCGGTGCGAGCTGGGCGGATGCGGAGCGCGAAGCGCCGGTGCTCCCGCGCTGCTTCGTGCGCTTCCGGATCCCGTGGCGCTGGGACGGCGGCCCCGCGCTGCTCGCCAGCCGCGCGAGCGACGAAGCCGGCGCGCAGCAGCCCGAACGCGATGCGTGGCTACGGCCCTACTCGGCGGGTGGCGAGAAGTACCACTACAACGCCGTGCAGCGCTGGCGCATCGAGCCGGGCGGCGCGGTGCGGAACACGTTCGCGTGAAGCGCGCTCTCCTCACCGCGAAGGCCCTCGCGCTCGCGAGCACGCTCGGTTGCACCGCGCCTGTGCCAACGCCGCATGCAGCAGCGGTGCCCGTTGCGCCCGTGCTCGCGTCGCCGCGCCCGCTCGCACCGAACCTCGGCCGCCACGCAACGCCCGCCGAGATCGCACGACTCGACATCGATATCGCGCCCGATGGCACCGGCCTCCCACCCGGTAGCGGCTCGCCTGCGGAGGGCGCAGGGATCTACGCCGCGCGCTGCGCCCACTGTCACGGCGCCGCGGGCGAGGGCGGCCTCGCGGACCCGCTTGTAGGCGGCGTCGGCACGCTCACGAGCGCAAAGCCGCTGCTCACGGTCGGCAGC
>JANNMC010000137.1:0-1533 GCA_031397435.1 Candidatus Eiseniibacteriota bacterium | reverse complement strand
GGAGCACGCGAGCATCGTGGACACCGTCTCGAACGGCCGGCTCGTGCTGGGCGTCGGCTACGGCTACCGACAGGAAGAGTTCGACGCGTTCAAGGTGAAGCTGTCGGATCGACCGGCGCGCCTGCGCGAGGGCATCGAGTGCATTCGCGCGATGTGGACTCAGCCGACCATGAGTTATCAGGGGAAGCACTTCCAGTACGAGAACATCATGCTGCGCCCGCAGCCGATTCAGAAGCCGCATCCGCCGATCTGGATGGCCGCGAAGGCGGAAGGGGCGGTGAAGCAGGCGGGACGAATCGCGGATGCGTGGTTCGGCGATCCCGTGACGCCGTTCTCGGTGACGAAGGCTCGCCTCGAGGACTACAAGGCGGGGCGGGCGGAACGCGGGAAGCCGACCAGCGGCTTCGATTTTCCGCTCTATCGCGAGGCGTACTGCGCAGACACCGACGAGCAGGCATGGGACGAGGCGAGCAAGGGCTTCCTCTACATCTACAAGGAGTACCTCGACTGGGGGCACATGCTCGACGACAACGGGAAACCAGTCGCTGCGGGTGATGACTCGATTCTGCCGCTGCTGCGGAAGCGCTTCATCATCGGTAGCCCGGAGACCTGCGCGCGCGAGGTGCTGCGCTGCCAGAAGGAGCTCGGCGCCACCAACATCGTGATGCGCATGAAGGTGCCCGGCCTCGCTCACCAAAAGGTGATGAACTCGATCCGGCTCTTCGGCGAGAAGGTGATGCCCGCGGTCGCACGAGGCGCCTAGATGAAGTCGAGCCTTCTCTACTCCTATCAGGTCGAGCACGACGACCCGTACCGCACGTTTGCCGAGTCTCTCGTGCAGATAATGCTCGCCGAGCAGCTCGGCTACGACACCGTGCTGGTCAGCGAGCATCACTTGGTCGAGAACGGTTACTTCCCAGCGCCGGTGGTCACCTGCGGCGCGATCGCGATGCGCGTGAATCGCATGCGCATCGGATCCGGCGTGCTCTTGCTGCCACTCTACGATCCGCTGCACGTCGCGGAGCACGGCGTAATCGTGGATGCAATCTCGCGCGGACGCTTCGTGCTCGGGGTCGGCTACGGCTATCGGCAGGAAGAGTTCGACGCGTTCGGCGTGAAGCTCGACGACCGCGCGTCGCGCATGCGCGAGGGAGTGCAGGCGATTCGCGAGCTGTGGACGAAGCCGGTCGCGAACTTTCGAGGCAAGCACTTCCGCTACGACGGCGTGACCCTGCGCCCGCGGCCGACGCAGTCGCCTCACCCGCCCATCTGGTTCTCGGCAAAGCAGCGTGGCGCCGTAATCGCCGCGGGTCGCTTCGGCGATGCGTGGTTCGCGGACCCGATCACACCGCTCTCGGTGCTGGAAGAGCGCATGGTCGACTACCGCGGCGCGCTCGCGTCCTGCGGGAAGCCCACGAGCGGCTTCGACTTTCCGTTGATGCGCGAGGCCTATTGCGCCGAAACGGACGAGCTTGCGTGGCGAGAGGCCAAGGACGGGATGCTCTCCGTCTACAAGGAGTATCTCGACTGGGG
>JANNMC010000126.1:0-4161 GCA_031397435.1 Candidatus Eiseniibacteriota bacterium | reverse complement strand
TCAAGCCGAACACCAAGCTCCTCTACGTGGAGACGCCGACCAATCCGTCCATGATCATCTCCGACCTCCGGGCGCTTGCCTCGCTGGCGCGCGCGCGGGGCGCCTGGCTTTGCGTCGACAACACCTTCATGACCCCCTACTTCCAGCGGCCGATCGAACTGGGGGCTCATCTGGTGGTTCACAGCACGACGAAGTACCTGAATGGCCATAGCGACATGGTCGGGGGAGCGATCGTGTCGAACGAGCCCGCGATCACCGAGCGGATTCAGTTCCTCCAAAACGCGGTCGGTGCCGTGCCGGGCCCGTTCGACTGCTGGTTGGTGCTCCGGGGGCTGAAGACGCTCCCGGTCCGGATGGAGCGCCACGATGCCAATGCGCGTGTCATCGCGGCATGGCTGGCGAAGCATCCGCAGGTGAAGAAGGTCTATTACCCCGGACTCCCGACCCATCCTGGACACGAACTGCACCAGCGCCAGGCCTCGGGGTTCGGCGGAATGATCGCCTTCGACACGGGAAGCCTGGAGCGGGGTGCCACCGTGCTCAAGGGCACCCGGCTCTTCGCCCTGGCCGAAAGCTTGGGCGGCGTCGAGAGCCTCATCAGCCATCCCGCCACCATGACCCACGCCTCGGTTCCCCGGGTGGAGCGGGAGAAGGCTGGGCTAACCGATGGTCTTGTAAGGATTTCCGTCGGCATCGAGGATCTCCCCGACCTGCAAGCCGATCTCGATCGCGCCCTCGCTGCCCTTTAACCAAAATCGGGCTTGACACTCCTTGGCGCAGCACTTACCGTCCAGCGCGGTTTAGTTTTGGGGATGCCTTCAAGGGCTCTTCCCAGGAAGGGAACGAAGACTGACGCAGACCACGCCCAGCACCGCTGTTCGCAGTGGTGTTTTGCTTTATCCGGCGGACCGCTCTGAAAGACCTGCATGATTGACAGAACGTTCATTCAATTGGAGGGAGGTGATAGCAAGATGAAGAAGCTTCTTACCGTGACGCTCGTTTTCGTGTTCGCCCTCGCGCTGGTTTTCGCGCTGGGATGCACCAAGAAGGAGGAGGCGCCGGCGGAGACCAGCATGGAGCAGGGTATGGAACAGACCATGCCGGCGACGGGTGACTCGACGACGACGACGACGACAACGACGACGACGACGACGATGAGTCCCGATTCCGCGATGGGCGGGCACTAAGATTCAGCCGACCCCGTCCGCAGCGGGCGGGTCACCGCTACTTGCAATCATCGGGATCTTGCCAATCGCATAGAGTAGCGTGCAGTACGGACGGGAAGCGGACGCCGCGTGGCGACGCTTCCCGTTTCTTTGTCCCCGGGCCGGAGGCGCCGGGCGACCATCCACCCAAGGAGCGACGGCCATGGCCGCTGACAACTCGTTCGACGTCGTCTCCGAGGTCGATCTGATGGAGGTGTCGAATGCCGTCCAGCAGGCGATCAAGGAGATTCGCCAGCGCTTCGATTTCAAGGGAAGCGTCAGCGACATCACGCTGGAGAAGGATATCCTGACGCTGACTTCGGATGACGAGACGAAACTGAAGTCGGTGACCGACATCGTGCAGACGAAGCTCGTGAAGCGGGGCGTCTCGTTGAAGGCGCTCGACTACGGAACGATCCAGCCGGCAACCAAGGGCTCGGTACGACAGGTCGTGACGATCAAGAAGGGGATCGCCTCCGAAAAGGCGAAGGAGATCGTGAAGTACATCAAGGGAACCGGCGTGAAGGTACAGGCGGCGATTCAGGAGGATCAGGTTCGCATTTCGGGAAAGAAGCGCGACGATCTTCAGGCGATCATGCAGCATCTCAAGACGCAGGACTTTGGCATTGATCTCCAGTTCACGAACTTCCGTACGAACTGACGGCCCGGGCCGCGGTCCCGGCCCGGGCTCGGGCCCGGGTCGCTCCCATCGCCTCAGCCGCCTCGCGCTGCTCCTCCTGGTGGGCGCCACGCTCCTGGTCGGATCGTCGGTCGGCTTGGCGCACGCGGCGGAGCGAGCGTTTCCGGAGCCGCTCGGCTATCTGAGCGATTTCGCGGCGGTCGTCGATGCGGCTTCGGCCGACTCGATCACGTCGCTGGCCACGGAACTCCGGGAGAAAACCGGCACTGAACTCGCGGTGGTCACACTCCGCGACCTGGGCGGGGATACGATCGATCCGGTCGCCACGGCGCTATTCAAGGAGTGGGGTGTGGGGCGCCAGGGGCAGGACGACGGAGTCCTCGTGCTCCTGGCGCTCGCCGAGCGGAGGGTTCGCATCGAACCCGGCTACGGTGCCGAGGGGGTGCTCCCCGACGGACGCTGCGGCGAGATCGTCCGGCGCATCATGGGACCCGACCTCTCGGCGGGACGCTATGGCGCCGGGCTCCTGGCCGGTGCGCGGGCCGTCGCCGGCGCGATCGCGGCGGAACGAGGCGTGACGATCACCGGGAGCATCGAGCCTCCGGCGAGCGGGAAGAGCGGAAAGGAAGCCCCGGCGTGGGTCCTTCTCGTGATGTTCGTGATGATGCTCCTCTTCGTCACGGCCGCCTCCCGTGCGGCGTCTCGATTCGGCGGGCCCGGTCCCTTCGGTGGCGGGAGAGCGGGTCGCAGGGGCTACCATGACCCGTGGGGAGGCTTCGGCGGTGGCATGGGAGGATTTGGTGGCGGTGGCGGTGGTGGTGGCGGCGGCGGCGGGTTCGGTGGGTTCGGTGGTGGCGGCAGCGGTGGTGGCGGCGCGAGCGGAGGTTTCTAGATGAGCTGGAGATCGTTCGATCCAATGGGTGCGGCACGTGACGTGACGGCGGCGGCCCGCGGTGCCGCAGGCGATCGACTGGTGAGCGCGACGCTTTACGGGAGCGCGGCCATGGGGACGTTCCACCACGATCGGTCCGACCTGAACGTGGCCTTTGTATTCACGACACTCGACGCGTCGCTATTGACGGCCCTCGGCTCCGCGCGACGCGTATGGTCGAAGCGGCGGCTGGTCAGGCCGCTGCTCTTGACGCGCGAGATCCTCGAGACGTCGCGGGACACGTTTCCGCTGGAGTACACGCTGATCGCCGCGCATCACGAGGTGCTTCATGGGCCCGACCCCTTCGCGGCTCTCGTCATCGAGCGGCCGGCGCTGCGACTTCAGGTGGAGCGAACGCTTCGGACCCAGAGCCTGGCGCTGGCCTGGTCCTACTTGGACGCCAACCAGTCGCCGAGTGGCGCCCGGCAGTGGGCGACGCGCGCGGGAACGGCGATCGCGGCCTCGGCCTCGGGGCTGCTCCACCTGGCCGGGGAATCGATTCCGGCAGCGAGGCACGAGTTGGCGGTCAAGACATCGGCGCGTTTTGGAGTCCCGGTGGAAGCGCTTCACCAGATTCTCCTGCCGCCTGGCGAGCGGCCGCCGATCGAGTCGTCGGCTCTCTTCGCCGTGGCGAGCGACGTGGTGCATCGATTGCTAGAGGCGGCGGAGCATCTGGACGCGACGCCGGAACGGAAGTCCTAGGCTGAATCTCAGAACCGGAGGGGGAATCACGATGGCATCTGGAAAGAGTCCGTGGTCGGTGGTCCTGATCATTCTCGGCGTGCTCCTGATTGGAGCGCTTCTCGTAGGTGGATGGATCCGCGGCGTCTACAACGACCTGGTCGCGCAGCAGGAAGGAACGCGCACGGCCTGGGCGCAGGTCGAGAATCAGTTGCAGCGCCGGTTCGATCTCATTCCGAACTACGTGGAAACGGTGAAGGGATACGCAAAGCAGGAGACGACGATCTTCACCGCGATCGCCGACGCCCGAGCACGTATCGGAGGCGCCTCCACCATCCCCGACAAGATCGCCGCCAACAATGAACTGTCGGGAGCCCTGGCGCGTCTGCTCGTGGTGGTTGAGAACTATCCGCAATTGAAGTCGGGCGAGAACTTCATGCGCCTGCAGGACGAACTGGCCGGCACGGAAAACAGGATCGCGACTGAACGCATGCGCTACAACGAAACCGTCCAGAAGTACAACATTCGGATCCGCCAATTCCCCGCCAACATGGTCGCGGGAATGTTCAACTTCGAGAAGGCAACCCTCTTCGAAGTCCCCAACGAGGCGAAAGTCGCGCCAAAGGTCCAGTTCTAACCCGAGTCCATCGGAAGAGGGGAGGGAAGCGTGTCCCCCCCGCCGGCGACAACTACGACTACCAGTC
>JANNMC010000116.1:0-8111 GCA_031397435.1 Candidatus Eiseniibacteriota bacterium | reverse complement strand
CCCACAAGGTGCCAAAGCTCGTCGTAGATGGAGTGCGACGCTCCCTCCGGCCGGAGAGTCACCTGGTCGAGCGTCAACCCGGACAGAAGGCGCTCTCTCTCCGCAAACTCGCCATCGAGAAACAGATGTTCGAGAATGCGCATACGTGCCCCTCGTCCTCTCCCGTTCGTTGTGAGCGACAGATCTCTGCCACCTAACTAGAATTAGCCTGAACTACAGATTGGGATATGCTGACCAGCCTATCCTAATCCCCATCTCCCTAGGTGCCATTCTCCAGGGCCACGGGGCATCATACCCAAGTCTGGATGGGCGGAACACCCGGCAGGCTGGATGAAGGCCGAGCGGCAAGACTCCTCCCATCGGTAGTACACTCAGGGTGTGAATCGACCCCATCCCGGTCCCACGCCACTCCCCCGGGCGATAATACCCACCGCTGGCCGCCTTGGCAGCCTCGACGCCTATCGCGGCTTCATCATGTTGGCGATGCTCACGTCCGGCTTCGGCTTCCTGGAGATCTCCCACCGCTTCCCCGACAACGCCATCTGGGCCTTCCTCGCAACCCAATTCAACCACGCCTCCTGGGAGGGTTGCACCTTCTGGGATCTGATTCAGCCGAGCTTCATGTTCATGGTCGGTGTCGCGATCCCGTTCTCCTACGCCCGGCGGCTGGAGAAGGGCGACTCCCCTCGGCGAATCTACATGCATGCCCTCGTCAGGAGCGCGATCCTCATCGCCCTCGGCCTCGCCGGCGTGCTCATGCTTCGCCGGCTGATCCTCTTCAAGGCGCCCTGGCCGGTACCCATCCAGACGACGCACATCCTGGTGCAGATCGGCCTCACATACGGACTCGCCTTCCCGCTGGTGCGCCGAAGACCGTCGGTACAGTTCGCGGTGGCGATCGCGATCCTGGCCGCCTATCACGTCGCCTTCCTTCTCTACCCCGCTGCCGGAACGGGGCTGTTCGCGCACTGGGAGCAGGGCACCAATCTTGGTGCCGCCTGGGATCGGTGGCTCGTGGACTTGAGCCCGACGGACTATCTGGACCGCGTCCACGCACTTGGCCTGACCTCGCTCAATTTCGTTCCCGGGGTCTCGACCGTGCTCGCCGGCATGCTCGCCGGTGGTTTCCTCCGTGGTTCGCGGTCGCCTCACGCCAAGACGGCCGGGCTCGCGGCGGCCGGCGTCGCCTGCTTGGTCGTCGGATCGGTCATGGGAAACACGCTCAGTCCGATCGTGAAGTTGATCTGGACCGCTTCGTACGCGATCACCAGCACGGGGTGGACGCTCGGGCTACTCGCCGGCTTCTACTGGATCATCGACGTGAAGGGATGGCGCGGGTGGTCGCTGCCGCTGACCGTTGTCGGCGTCAACTCGATCGCGCTCTTCCTTCTCTTCTTCACGACCGACTGGTGGATCATGAAGGGATGGACGATGCTTGTGGGGCGGGGGCTCTTCGAGTCGGCGTACGGGCCGCTCTGGTCGTCGCTCGCGACGCTGTTCGTCCTCTGGGGGATCGCGGGGGTGCTCTACTGGAGGCGGATCTTCATCAGGCTGTAGCCGTTCGTCAGCGGATGGGTCCGCGGCTACCCTTACCCCGGAAACGTCGGCGGTGACCGAAGCACGGCAAGCGGCTCCGCCCGCCGCCCCACGGGCCGAAACCACCCCGCCACGAGCAGCAACACGACCACCGCCAGCGAGAGCACGGTCGTCCAGTCCCCCCACTGCGCGTACCTCGTGGGTGGCAGCGGCGGCGGAACGTCGCCCGCGACAATAGTCTTCTCGAACAGTCCGCTCTTCGTCCGCACCCGCCCGTATGGATCGACGATCATCGATATCCCCGTGTTCGCGGCGCGCACCAGGCTCATCCCCAGTTCCGTCGCCCGCAGCACCGCCAGATCGGCATGCTGCACGGGCCCTGCCGACCTTCCGAACCACTCGTCGTTCGTGATATTCACGAGATATTGCGCCCCACCCTTCCGATAGCGCCGCGCATGGTCCGGAAAGATCGACTCGAAGCAGATCATCACACCGAACGGTGGGCCAGCCCCCGAGAAGACGACCTGTTCCGTTCCCGGCGTCCACTCGGCCTGCCCCAGGTCGAACCGCCCCAGAAACGGAAAGAGCCCCTGGAACGGAATCCGCTCGCCGAACGGCACGAGGTGGATCTTTTCGTACTGCCCCGAGATCGAACCCGCGCGGAGCACCAATCCCGCGGCGTTATGCGTCGTGACATCCCCCGATGAACTCAGCCGCGCGTCGGGATAACCCGCCAGGATCGGCGTCCCGATAGCCTTCGCGGTGTCCAGCAAACGTCGGAGTTTCATCGGCTCCAGCCGGACGTAGAACGGCAGCGCGGTCTCGGGCCAGACGACGAGATCGAGGCCTCCGGAGTCGGCGGTCGCTTCGGAAGTCAGTCGGTAGAGTACTTCGACCACCGTGTCCTGGAGCGCGGGGTTCCACTTCTGGTCGCTGGCGATGTTCGGCTGAATGAGCGCCACCCGTGCGATCGGCGCCATCATCCCCGGGGAGGCGGCTACGCGGTCGGCGTCGCGCAATCGGGAGGCACCCCACAAGGGAGGCAGCGCCACGATCGCGATTCCGAGCGCCAATCGAAGCGCGCCTTCCACCGGACGCCGCGCCAGGAACTTCACCAGCGCCGCCGCTACGAGCGAATTGACCGCCACGATCCAGAGCGAGAGTCCCTGCGTCCCGACGACGGAAGCCCCCTGGACCCACACCGGTTGTCCCGCGAGAACCGTCCCGAGGTTTCCCCAGGGACAGCCGAGTTCTCCGGTCGACTTCAGCCACTCCGCGGCGCTCCACGCCACCGGCGCGACCAGGAACACGGAGAGCCCCAGCCGCCGCCGAACCACGCGCACGATCCAACCGAAGAGCGCGACGTAGAGCCCGAGGTAGAGCGCAAGGAAGAACAGCGCCGGCCAGATCAGCCAGGGCTGCGTCATGGCGTGCGTGGGAAGGCGGGTGATCCAGCGGAAGACAAGAAACGCGGCGACAATTCCGGTGAGCCATGGCGCCCACCGAGCCACGCGGTCAGCGGCCCCGTGCTCTCCGGGCGCGGGCGATCCATCTCGGATCACCAGCAGCAGCGGGACGAGCCCGACGAAGACGAGCGGCCAAGCGCCTGTGGTCGGGAAGGAAAGGCTGATCAATATCCCGGAGGCGGTCGCCAGGACGAGCCCGCGGACAGGACTAATGGAGACGGACCTCCCGACGCGCTTCGGCCGACTGGTAAATCGCGTCGATGACCTTCATGAGGGCCACTCCCTCCTCCGGCGTGACGATCGGCTTCTCCCCCAGCGTGACGCAGCGAATGAAGTGGTCCAACTCCGCTTCGTACGAAGCCTTGTAGACGTTCTTCGTGTCGAGCGCGGGGGTGACATTCAGGAGATTGCCGTTCAGTTCCTTGTGGATGCGGAAGGGGTTCAGCAGCGCGGCTCCGTGAGTGCCGAAGAGATTCAGATACGGAAAGTTCTTTTCCAGGAGGAGCGCCCAGGAAACTTCCAGGGAGAGCGAGCCGCCGTTCTCGAACATCAAGAGCGCGGCCAGCGTGTCCTCCACGTCCTGGCGCGGATCGTTGGCGTACTTGGTGGCGGTGACCGAGGTGACGGTCGGATTCCCCAGGAGCCAGAACGCGAGATCGAGCATCTGCGTCCCGAGGTCCATCAGCACGCCGCCGCCGGCACTCTTTTTGTTCTGATACCAGGAGGGCCCGCGTCGATCGCTACGCCGGCGGAGCCACCCCGTCTTCGCGTAGAAGATCTGTCCGAATTCCTTCCGCTCCGTGTAGCTCCGTAGGACTTGCACGTCGCTCCGGAATCGATTGTTCATGGCGTAGAAGAGGATCTTTCCCGCCCTCTTGGCGGCGTCCGCCATCTGGATCGCTTCGGCGGCGTTACGCGCCGGCGGCTTCTCGCAGAGGACGTGCTTCCCGTAGCCGAGAGCGGCGATCGTCATCGGAGCGTGAAGATGATTCGGCGTCGCGATGATGACCGCGTCGATGTCGTCGGCGCGAAGGAGCGCCTCCCAGTCGGCGACGGTGCGCCCGATGCCGAAATGTTGCGCGACCATGCGCGCCTTCTCGGGGTCGTCATCGCAGATGGCCACGACTTCGGCATCACGGCGCTTCTTCAAACAGGGAAGGTGGTTGATCTGGGAGACGAGCCCGACGCCGATCACGCCGAGACGGAGGGGAGCTTTTTCCACGACACGATCTCCGGGGCGATGGTGAGTGGCGACGGGGAGAATGCGCGGCGAGTATCGGCCGCGCCACCCCTCTAAATCAAGGCCAATCCCCGCTCGCACCTCCCGCGGGCTCCATGGCCGCCACCGGAGCGTCGCAGGCCGGTGGAGATCCGCGGAGCCGGCGCAATTTCTTCCAGAGCCCTTGCCTCGTCAGCCCCAACTCGCGCGCGGCCCGCGTCCTGTTTCCGCCATGACGGCGAAGGGCATGCTCGATCACGCCGGCCTCGAAGGCGCGCGTCCGCTCGCGGAGCGCCTCCGGCTCCTCGCGCACCCAGCCCGTCGCCCGCACCACGGCGTCGCCCAGGGAGGCCTCGGTGATGGCGGCGCCCGGATCGGTGGCATGTGCCGCGCGGGTCAGTACCGACTCCAACTCCCGAACGTTCCCTGGCCACTCGTGGGCCACCAGCCGGCGGAGCGCGCCGCGGGAGATGCCCACGACCTCGAGCGCCTCGCGGTCGCGGAGCCGCCGCAGCACGTGGGCCACCAGGAGAGCCACGTCGTCGCGCCGGTCGCGCAGCGGAGGGGCGGAGACTTCGAGGACATGCAGGCGGTAGTAGAGGTCCTCCCGAAATCTCCCCGCGCGAACCGCCGCGACCAGATCGCGATGAGTCGCCGCGACCACGCGGACATCGACACGGCGCGCCCGGGCGTCCCCCAGGCGGCGAATCTCCCCTTCCTGAAGCACGCGGAGGAGCCGGCTCTGAACACCGCTGCTGGCGTCTCCGATTTCGTCCAGGAAGAGCGTCCCGCCAGTTGCCTGTTCGAAGAGCCCGGCACGGTCGGCGTGGGCCCCGGTGAACGAGCCGCGCGTGTGGCCGAAGAGTTCGCTCTCCACCAGCGTGTCGGGAATCGAGGCGAAGTTATGCGGCAGGAAGGGCCGCTCGGAACGGGGGCTCAGGCGATGAAGCGCCCGGGCCACGAGTTCCTTCCCGGTTCCCGTTTCCCCGTGAACCAGGACGGTCGCGTTGCTTCGGCCCAGGAGTCGCAGCCGCTCCCCGAGGGCGAGCATCGCGGGACTCTTCCCGACCAGTCCGAGCGAACTGGTGAAAGGGCCGAGTCCTTCCGGCGCCAGTGCGTCAAGATCGAGTACGACATCGTCGTCGCCGCGCGTCCAGCGCGCGAGCGCGTTCGTTCCCATGGTCCGCCCCCCTTCCCCTCGCGACCGGGCCCCAGCCCGGTCCTAGAGCCACACCGCGGCCTCAGCCGCCGACGATTCGGACCTCCCGCGGCCCGGCCGCGATCGATCCGATCCGATGCACCGCGTGCCCAGCCGAAGCGATCGAGCGCTCCACCGCGTCGGCGTCCCCCTGCTTCACCACAAGCACCATCCCGATTCCCATGTTCCAGACTTCGAGCGATTCCTCCTCCGAGACGCGCCCCGAATCGCGAAGCGTCCGAAAGAGCGGCGGGACGGGCCACGAGCCGCGCGCCACCTCGGCGCGGACTCCCTCCGGAAGGACGCGAACCAGATTTCCGGGAATGCCGCCACCGGTGATGTGGGCCATCCCGCGAACATCTCCCGCCGCTCTCGCCGCGGCGACAGCGGGGCCGTAGTACGGATGCGGCCGCAGGAGCGCATCGCCGACGGTCTCCGATAGCCCCGGAAAGGGATCGCGCACGGTCAGGCCCAGCGTGTCGAAGAGGATCTTCCGCGCCAGCGAGTATCCGTTCGTGTGAAGTCCGACACTCGGGAGTCCGAGCACGATGTCGCCCGGCGCGATGTGCCGGCCATCGATGACGGCACTCTCGTCGGCAATGCCGACGATGGCGCCGGCCACATCATAGTCGGAGGGGGCGTAGAGCCCCGGCATCTCGGCCGTCTCGCCGCCGATCAGGGCGCACCCCACCTCCCGGCAGCCGCGCGCCAAGCCGGAGACGAGCTGCTCCACCCGCTCGATGGAGAGCGCGCCCATGGCGATGTAATCGAGAAAGAAGAGCGGCGTGGCTCCATGGACCAGAATGTCGTTCCCCGAGTGGCAAACGAGGTCGAATCCGATCGTGTCGTGGCGGTCGCAGAGGATTGCCACCTTGATCTTCGTTCCTACGCCATCGATGCTAGACAGGAGAATCTTCCCCGGCGCGCCCGGCACGCGAAACGCCCCGGCGAATCCCCCGACGTCGCCCACCACTCCGGGGCCGAACGTCGTGCGACAGTGCTCCCTGATGCGGGCGACGACCTCCTCACCCTTCCGGATATTGACGCCCGCGTCCTCATAACGGCTCATCGAACCTCCTCCACGATCACGGCGGCCTCGGACGCCTCGGTCCCGAGCAATCCTGTTTCGTGCAAATCGGCCAGCGCGCCGACCAGATCGGCGTCGAACTGCGTGCCGATGTGCCGGCGAAGTTCTCCAATCGCCTTGACCGGGGCGAGCCCGCGCCGGTAGGGACGATCCGAGGTCATGGCGTCGAACGCGTCACAGACGTTGATGATTCGTGCGCCGAGCGGCACGTCGGCCGCGCTCAGGCCCGGAGGGTAGCCCTTTCCGTCGGGGCGCCAGTGGTGCGTCCGCACCATTACCGCCGCCGCGCGGAGCGACCGGATCTCCCCCACGATGCGCGCCCCTGCCTCTGGATGCCGCATCATCAGGCGCCGCTCCTCGTCGTCGAGAGAGGTCGGCTTCCGGATCACGTCGGGGCGCTGGGCGATCTTCCCGATGTCGTGGACCAGCGCCGCGTAGTGGATCGTCTCCACCTCCGACTCGGGAAGCCCGAGATGGCGCGCCAGGCGGACGGAGTAGTCGGCCACGCGGACCGAGTGCTCATGCGTGTAGGGATCGACCGCGTCGAGCGCGACGCTCAGCGCCCGGACGAAGGAGACGAGGTCCTCGCGGAGATCGGCGTAGAGCCGAAGCGCGTGGCGCGCCAGCACCAGCGGCACCACGAGGAGGAGCACGCCGCCGATTCCGGCCACCATCCGCACCTGGGCGAAGAGGAGTCCGAATCCGATGGCGAGCGCCGCTTGCGGGATACCATCACGGAATTGCTGCCTCCAGATCGTCAGCGCCGACTCGTGCGTCCGCGCGCCCAGGACGAGGCTCATCCATCCGGTATTGAGCGCGAAGTAGAGCGAACCGCCGAGCAACATGGGCCAGAGGTCGTGCGGTAATCGGGGCGCACCGAGCGATCCGCCGGCCGCAAGATAGGCAGCACCGGCCAGGATCGTGGTCGAGGCGAAGAGCCCGGCATTCAGCGCCGCCGCGCTTCCCCGCTGGCGAAGGATGATCATCTGGGCGGGAATGGTCGTGACCAGATCGAGCGCGCCGGCCACCCAGGGGCCGAACAGGAGGATCGCGCCGATGTCGAGAATCGACGCCACGGTGACGGTGCCGCCCCGCGGGAGCGGGATCGGAAGCGCCTCCGCCGCCAGCAGAAGTACATACAGACAATACCGCTGTTACTACTGGTAGCACCACTTACGTACCCCGATTACTAGATGGTCGAATTATTGATGGAAAAAACACATTGCAATCATTTGACAGTCGTGTTGCTGCCGCCGCTGTTGCAAAAAATGCGGCTGTTCCATCTGGTAGTACTAATAACAATACGATACCACCACCCACTCCTACTGTAACTACGGGCAATTCTACTTCTCCCACTGAAACTACCATGGAAGTTGGTTTAGCTCCGGTGGTGGCCAGTAGTAATGCAAACAATAGCAGTAACAACAACAACAATGAAGCTGTATTCCATACGCAAGCAGTACCGGTACAGTCACTTGTGGTTGCGGAAGGCGAAATATTTCATTCCGAATTACAACAACCCACTCCGCCTCCGCACCAACGACGAAGAGGTAGCCGAACGCGTGCGCTACGCCCTCCGCGCCGACGCCTACACAACCGACCTGA
>JANNMC010000380.1:0-20925 GCA_031397435.1 Candidatus Eiseniibacteriota bacterium | reverse complement strand
CCCGTGCCCTTCGGCTCACCGCTCCCGGTGTAGGGATTCAAGACATCGAAGAGCGACCAGACGGCGCCAAACCTCCCGGTGGACCGATCCGAAGCCCCCTCGATCGAGTTGTAGCTCTTCACGTCGACCAGGACGGTGTCGGCGCCGTCGATCCGGAAGAGGTGCACCCTGTCGCCGGCGTTGTTGAGACTGAGTCCCGACGCCGTCCGCCCCACCGAGCGCTGCCAGTCGAGCGCGGCGCTCCCCATGACGAGCGCGACGCTTCCCGGAATCAACATCCCCGAGAAGGCGTAGCGAATGGTGGAGTCGGCATCGGCCAGGCGATAGGCCGCCAGATCGACTGTTGCCGCGCCGTCGTTTCGGATCTCCACCCACTCGTCGCCCCGCGCGTCGAATGCTCCGTCGCCGTTCCAATCGCGCGCCGGCCCGGCCAGGATCTCGTTCAGCACGAGTCCCCCCGTTCCCTGCGCGCGCACCGGCGGCGCGAACCGCATCGCGACCGCCATCGCTACCGCCAGCACCAACACCCACAAGACGACTCCCCAGGCGCGAACCATGACATGCTCCTCCCAGCAAGGGTTGCGTCGGGGCGAATCGATCGGACGTGCGGGGACGGGAGAAGAGGAGGCGCGCGGGGAGCGGGAGGCGAAAACGAAAGTAGAACGAAATCAGCTCAGATCGGTTCTCGGTGCCTGGTGCGCCAGATCGAGCGCGGCGCTCCCTGCTCAGGCTGAAGCCGCGGGAGGACCCAGAGCGCGGGGGAGAGGAGGACGAGTGTGATCGCCGCGCCCCATCCCGGGTGCTGGAGCACGGCCGCCGCGCCCGGGGTGTTGAGCCACGCGGCCAGCACCAGCGCGGCCACCAGGGCGCCCCGCACGGAGCCAAGCCCCAGGAACGCCACCGCCATGCCGGCGAATCCGAGGGGAAAGGGCCAGCGTTCGAGCATGATGGCCGGCTGCGTCCAGAGCTGGAGGGCGCCGGTCAGGCCCGCGCAGGCTCCGCCGATGCCCAGGAGCGCCAACTGCACGCGCTCCACTTCGACGCCGGTTGCCACCGCCGCCAGCGGATTCGCCCCCGTGGCTCGCACCGCGAAGCCCACGACGGCGTTTCGAAGCACATGCGCGAAGAGAAGTCCGATCACGAGCGCCGCCGAGAGAAGAAGGATTCCCCACGTCAGGACGAACGATGGCTGAAGGGAGAGCCCGGGCGCAAACTGAAGCGGCGCCGAGAAGGCGCCGAGTTCGATGGTCAGCGCCGGAGGCGTCACGCGATCGACGGTGAGCGCCCTGCCGAGCGGCATGAACGCCGCGCTCAGGAGAAGCCCGCTCAGCACCTCGTGAATCGCGAACTTCTGTTTGAGCCACGCCATCACGAGCCCCGTCGCGCCTCCGGCCAGTACGCCGGCCAGGAGTGCCAGCCACGCCTGCGCCGCCGGATCGACCATGCCGCCGCGCGCGATAAGCGCGCCGACGGAGTACCCGACCAGGAACTGCGCGTGGATGCCGAGATTCAGGAGACCACCGTGGAGCGGAAGGAGGAACGCGAGGCCGAGGAAGAGGAGCCCCGCGGAAACGAGCACGACATCCCCGGTCCAGGGCGCCGCCCAGGCGGCGGGATTGAGATCGACGCTTCCAAGCGCCAGCGCGTGAGTCCCCGCGAAGAGCGCGAGAACAACGAGCGCATTCCCCAGGAGCTGAAGTTTGCCGCCGCGGCACCGCCCTGGGAGGATCACGCCGCCGCCCCCGACATCTCCTGGATGATCCCCTCGCGCGTCATCGTCTCCGTGACGGGAATCCAGACGAGTTTACCGGCCGTCAGGACTGCCAGGCGATCGGCCACGCGCATCGCTTCCTCCGGTTCCTCGGTGAGCCAGAGAAGTGCGGTCCCGCGCTCGCACTGGAGAATGAGCGTCCGCCGCACGTACTCCTGCGCCTCGAGCGAGAGCCCTTGCCCCGGCGATCGGATCACCAGGAGCCGCGGATTGTGGATCACCTCGCGCGCCACGATGAGCCGCTGGCGCATGCCGAGGCTCAGATCGCCGAAGCGCGTGCCGGGTTCCGTTTCCGGAATGTCGAAGTCGAGAAGCGCGCGAATGGCATTTCCGCGAATGGAGTCGTGGCGGAGAAATCCTCCACGAGCGAACGGCGGTCCCTGCATCTGGCCCAACGCTAGATTTTCGTCGACGGCGAAGTCGAGGATCGACTGATCGCGCGCGTGCGGCGGGTTCACGAAGGTCATGCCGGAGTCGACACGGAGCCGCCGAGGCGCGCGCGCGATGTCCTTGCCCAGGAAGTGCATCGTGCCGCGTGTGGGCGTGCGGCTGCCGAGCAGGATGTCGTGCAGGAGATTGAGGCCGTCGGCGGGGGCGCCGCAGATCGCGAGAACTTCCCCGGCGTTCACCTCGAAGTCGATGCCGGCAAGTGAGGTCTCGCGTCCGCGGCCCTGGAGCACCAGGCCCTCGGCGCGAAGCAGCATGTCGCCGGCGTCGTGCGTTCCGGAAGGCGTGCGCTTGATTCCGATGCCGCCGGTCCAGCGCTCCACCAGCGCGGCCTCGGTCACTTCGGCGGTGGAGACGGTGACGGGATCCGCGCCGCGCCAGAGAATCGTGACAGCGCGAGCCTCCGGATAGGCGTCGCGTGGCCAGGTGGTCGTGACCAGGGCCGGAACGCCGGCCCGCTCGGCCGCGCCGTGGAGTGCCGCCAGGAATTGGCGCGCCTCGTGCGGCCCGAGATCTCCCGTCGGTTCGTCGAGAAGCAGGATGCCGGGCGATTCGGCCAGTGCGGCGGCCAGTTCCACCAGGCGGCGCTCCAGCGGCCGAAGCGCCTCGAGCGGGACGTCGAGCAGCGGCTCCAGGCCAAGCGCCCCCGCCCGTTCGCGCGCCAGTTCATTCGCGCGCCGGACATGGAGTCCCACTCCGAGCCATCGCGGAGCCTGGTGAATCGTCAGACGCTCGGCGACACGAAGCGCGCTCGGCGGGACTTCGCGGGGAAGGAACGCGGCCGCGCGGCGGCGTGCGGCGGCGCCGTTGTTCCCTTCGCCCTCCGCGCCGGCGAAATGGACCGTCCCCTTCTCCTCCACGCGAAATCCGGCAATCGACTCGAGCAGCGCCGTCTTCCCCGTGTCGCGCTCGCCCAGGATGACGTGAACCGTCCCGGGGGGGACCGCGAGGTTCAATTCCTTGACCGCCCAGCGCCCGCCCTCGGCGAGCGTGAGTCCGGTGATCTTCAGTCCGACGTCCTTGCCGCCCATCGTCCTCCCCTTCGCGTCCGCAGCGTTAGCCGCGGCGCACGCGCGTACCCGCCGTACCCTCGAGCGCTTCCCGCGCCTTCTCGGGCGACGTGATGATCACTTCCTTCCCCCCGCCTCGGATGAACTCGATGGCGGCTTGCACCTTCGGACCCATGTTGCCGGCCGGGAAGTGCCCTTCCTTCTGATAGCGCTCCAGTTCCTCCACCGTCGTGGTGTCCAGATCTCGCTGCTCCGGCTTCTTGTAGTGGACCGACACCCGGTCGACACCCGTGATGATGACCAGCGTATCGCAGCCGAGAAGGCGCGCCAGGAGGCTCGACGCGAGGTCCTTGTCGATGACCGCCTCGACCCCGTGGAGCGCTCCGTCCCACTGCCGCGAGACCGGGATGCCGCCTCCGCCGCCGGCGATCACGATCACGCCGTCCTCCACCAGGCTGCGAATGGCCGCGATCTCCACTACCTCGAGCGGCTGAGGCGAGGGGACGACGCGGCGGTAGCCCCGCCCTGCGTCCTCCACGATCGTCCACCCCTTCTCCTTCGCCAGGAGCCGCGCCCGCTCTTCCGGGTAGAAGGGTCCGATCGGCTTCGTCGGACGCCGAAAGGCGGGGTCGCGTTCGTCCACGATGATCTGCGTCACCACCGTCACGACCGTGCGGTCGAGCGAATGGCGCCGCAGCTCGTTCTGGAGCGACTGCTGCATCATGTAACCGATCCCGCCCTGCGAATCGGCGCCGCAAACGTCGAGCGGCATCGGGGGAATCTGATCCCGCACCGCCTCGTTTCGAATCAGGATGTTCCCGACGATCGGTCCGTTGCCGTGGCTCAGCACCACCTCGACGCCGGCCGCCACCATCTCCGTGATCGGCTGCATCGTGAGCCTCGTGATGGCGCACTGCTCCTCGAACGTGCCGGTCCCGCGCGAGGGGAGAATCGCGTTCCCCCCCAGCGTGATCAGGACCCGCTTCGGAAGCCGATCCATGGCTCAGCGCGCGGCGCGGGCGTGGCTCTGGACAAACGTCTCGAAGCGGCGGAGCGCCTCCTGGATGTTCTTGATCGAATTCGCGTAGGAGAAGCGGATGTATCCCTCTCCGTGCACCCCGAACGCCGTGCCCGAGAGGGCGGCGATACCCGCCTCCTGAAGCAGCGCCGTCTCGACGTCCGCGCTCTTCATGCCAAGGCCGCGGACATTCGGGAGGACGTAGAACGCACCGGCCGGCTTGGTGCAGGTGATGCCCGGGATGGCGTTCAGCCCCGCCACGATCGCCTCGCGGCGCCGGCGGAACTCCGCCACCATCGCCACCACCTCGTCCTGCTTGCCGCCAAGCGCCGTCAGCGCCGCGCGCTGCACAAACGTCGTCGCGTGCGAGTAGACGTTCGTGGCGAGACGCGCCACGTGCTTCGCGAGCGGGGCCGGCATGACGCCGTAGCCGAGCCGCCAGCCTGTCATGGCGTAGGTCTTCGAGAAGCCGTCGAGGAGAATCGTCTTCTCGGCCATGCCGGGGCGCGTCGCGATCGACTGATGGACCCCTTCGTAGAGGACCTTGGAGTAAATCTCGTCGGAGAGGACCCAGATGTCGCGGTCGCGCAGGAGCGCCGCGATCTCGTCGATATCTTTCGGCGAAAGGACCGAACCGGTCGGGTTGTGCGGCGAATTGAGCACCACCATCTTGGTCTTCGGCGTCAGGAGCGCCTCCAGATCGGCCGCGCCGAACTGAAAGTTCCGCTCTTCGCGGAGGACCATCGGGACCGGCTTCGCCCCCACGAAACGAACCACCGATTCGTAGATGGGAAAACCGGGATTCGGAACGATTACTTCGTCGCCCGGATCGACAGTAGCCATGATGGAGAAGGTGATGACCGGCTTCCCGCCCGGCGTGACCACCACCTGGTCGGGCGTCACGCTCAGGCCGCGGTCCTTCGAGATGTGGGCGGCGATCGCCTCCTTGACCTCCGGCAGCCCGGCCGAGGGGCCGTAGTGCGTGTGACCCTCCTGGATCGCCTTGATCGCGGCCTCGCGGATGGCGGCGGGCGTGTCGAAGTCGGGCTCCCCGATCTCCAGATGGACGATCGAGCGACCCTGGGCTTCGAGCGCGCGCGCTTTCGCCAGCACCTCGAAGGCGGTCTCGGTCCCGAGCAGGTTCATCCGTTCCGCGTAACGCATCATGCCTCCTGCGGGGGTTCGCGGCGCGCCTAGCGCGCGTCCGAGCCGCCGCTCCATGCCAGCCAGAGATTCACGCGCGGCGCGCGCGCTTCCCCGGAGGTCGTTTCATCCATGCTTCCAACGTCTTCGTCGTCCACCGCCGCCCCGAACCGCCACACCCCGAAACCGATCCAGCCGCGCGCCGCGGCGCGAAGGCCGCTTCTCGTGCGCGCGCGGAGCGATCCTCCCCCGGCGACGTCGAGGCCCTGACCGTACGAGCCCGCGCCATCCTCGGCGTGGACCACTTCCGCCGTCAAGGTGAAGGACGCGCGATGACGCCGCGCGATCTCGAGCACGGCTCCCATCGCGCGGCCCCGCCGCCATTCCGAGCCGGCCTGGACCGAGCGCTCACCCGCCAGGAGACGAAGCGTCCGCCCTGGTTCGTGCGCGACGACTAGGTCGCCGATCGCGTAGCGTTCCCCACCCGCCCCATCGGCTTCCCGGGGCCTGGTGCCGAACCGGAACAGAAGCGCCCCGGCGCCGCCGCGCCCGATGCGAAGATCAGCCTCCGCGCGTCCATCGTCCACGGCGCCGCGTACGGCCGCGGAAGTCGCGGCCGCTACGGACCCTCCCGCGCTCCAAGACCGCCACCGAAACCGCGCCGCCGCGTCGCGGACGACCCATGCCGTCTCGAGGTCGAGCGTGACGGGACGTTGCCGGCCCGGCTCATAGCTCCAGCGCGCCGAGCCGCGGATCGTCCCGACGCGGGCGGCGGCAGCGATTCGCGCCGTCACGCCCGCGGGTCCCGCCGCCGCTTCCACGGCCACGCGATTCGCCGCCCGCCCGCCGGCGACGGCGAATCCGCCGTACGCCATCGTTCGATGATCCCGACGCACCAGCACGCCACGAGCCGCGCGGCCCGCGCCGCGGAGTTCGAGCACGAGGGCCTCGCCCTCGGTGCGCCGCATCCTTCCCCATGCCACTCGGATGGCATCCCGCCACTCGATGGCAGTACCTGTCATGTCGGCACCGCTCCCCGGCGCAACGCGCGTCACGCGGTCGCGGAATAAATCACCGCCGAATCCGATCCCGCGCACCCGGCGGACGAGACCCGACGTCTCGCCGGGAAGTCCGAAGTCCGCGATCGCCAGGGCGCCCGCGCCAAGGCAAAGCGCTCTCGACCGCCAGAGCGCTCCTCCTTCGGCGCGCGCCGCACGGTGGGCGAAGGCTGCTTCCCGAAGTCCCGACGGGGCGCGACCGCTCCACCAGATGCGGCGGGCCGCCGGGGAGGCGCCTCCCCATCCCGCCTGCGCGCGTACGCTCCAGCCCTCGGGCGGCTCGTCGCGCCGCTCGGGCGCATCGATCGTCTCCACGGGATCGGGAATCCACACCGCGGCGCTATCTGCCCGGTCCCGCACGATCGACTCAGAAGTCTGCGCGGCCCCGGTCGACACCGGGACGAGCAGACCCGCGATGGCGAGTCCTAGCCAGCGCCGTATGCTCCTATGCCGTAGCATGATAGCAGAGGGGTTTGCCCCCCACAACGCCACGCCCCGGGCAAGCGGTGAAGCCGCTGCAAGTGAAGGCGGCAGACCGTTTTTCATGGCCGCGAAGCCCCTCTTGAGATATACTGGTGAGCACGTTTTCCGCTGTCCCTCTCCGGCCACGGAGGCCGGACGGCGGCTGTCGCGACATCTTGGTGTTTTCGGCTCGTGCGAGGCGACATGATCGGTCCCGGATCCCGCGTTTCGCTCCATGGCGCGCGGAAGAGTCGGCGCCCCCACTCGCGTCTCGGACTCAGCACCCTCTAGCTTCCGGAGGAAATTCCGCATGCGACTTCGCTCCCCGCTATTGCTGATCGTTTCGTGTCTGATGGCCGCCTCGTTCGGCGTCGCCTCGGCCGCGAACCAGCCGCCGGCCGCTCCCGGCGCACCGGCGAACGCCGCGCTGATTCCGACGCAGGATCTGGGGGAGAGTCCGCAGGGTGCCGTTTCGCAGCGGGCGCGTGGCGTTAATCGGACCGCCGCGGTGGGGGAAACGGTCTACGTCTACAACACGACGCTGGAGAGCCTTTCCAGCCCCGGCAACGAGGGAGGCTGGACGCATAAGGATCTCTCCGTGAAGCCAACTGCCTGGCACATCGACTCCCTCCTCGCCTGCCCCGGCCAGGGAAAGCAGTGGTGGTGCGGGTTCGTCGACTCCAGCTGGATCTACGACTCGAATCGTGCCGGCTACGATAACGACTGGACGCAATACTTGGAAAACGCGGTCGATTTGACCGGTATTCCGCTCGGGCAGGTCGTGACGCTGGGATTCCGGCACAAGTTCGATGCCGAACCGGGATACGACTATGGCTACGTGGAAGTCCTGGACCTCGACCAGACGTGGCTCCCGCTCGCCACCTTTACCGGCAAGATCCCGAACGGGTCCGGATGCGACACCTTTACGGTCGTGATTCCCGATACGATTCGCGCCAAGTTCGATCCGGGCATTCCCGTTCCATTCCGATTCGTGTTCACGTCCGACGTCGGCTATTCGTCCGCCGACGGTCTTTACGATGGCGACGGCTGGACGATCGACAACATAACCGTCAAGTCGGGTACGGACGTTCGCTTCTTCGATAACGCCAACAACGGCCAGGACGGCTGGTACGTCTCGACGTTCCCCGGCGTGGGCGACTACTACACGATCCGGAACAATGTCTACACGGAGGACCTCTGCACGGCGAATGCGACCAAGGTCTGGAGCGCGTTCGATCCCGTGATCCTCACGCTGGTGCCGCGCATCAACAACGTCGTCATCACGCCGCCCATCGCCACGGCCCGCGCCAACGTCGTCTTCATGGAATTCGACGTCTACCGGAATCTTCCGCTGAACGGCTGCTTCTTCTACGAGCCGGAATACCGGACCAAGAACGCCGGTGACGACGGCTGGAGCCTCTGGAGCAATCCGACGAACTTCGTCTATTACGGCGGAACGAAGGATTGGGCCAGGCAGCGGATCACCCTTCCCAACGCGGGCAACCGGGATTCCGTGCAGTACCGCCTGGGCCTGAAAGACCTCTCCGCCTCCTTCTGCGACGGAGTATCGGCCTACAGCAATACCTACGCGCTCTTCGACAATCTCTCGCTCGGTGTGATCGGCACGGCGCCGCCCTCGATCATCACGCGCGACATCGACCTCTACAACGACACGTTCAAGACCACCGCGTTCTTCGTGAACGACAACTTCAACAGCCCGCTCGGCGACAGCGCCGTGGTGCAGGTGAGCGCGTCGCGCGGATACAAGAGCGGCTTCATGCACTACCGGTTCAACGGCGGGTCCTTCGCCAGCACTCCGCTCACCGGGTCGACTCCGGCGCTTCCGACCTTCCGTTATGCCGACGTTCCCGCGGCGAACTACCCCGCGAACACGACGGTCGAGTACTACTTCGCCGTGACCGACAGCCTCGACCAGACCGCGTACGCGCCGGCCAATGCGCCGGCCAATGCGCCGACCGCCCAGAAGTACTTCTCGGCGTCGATCCTCCCGGTGAAGACGGCCACGAATCCGGCACTTTCCTGCTTCGACAGCCTCTCGACGATTCTCTTCGTGAACCACTTCGCCGGACGCGAGACGAGCGCGAAGATGGCCGACGCGCTGAAGGCGCTCGGCTACAAGTTCGATACGTGGGAGGTGAACGGTCCCTCCAGCGGCATCGGAAACTCGCTCGGCGGCTCCTCGCCCACCGACCCGATGTATCGGTGGCCCGTCACCGACGTGAATTCCATCATCCAGTACAAGACGATCATCTGGCACGCGGGCGATCTCTCCTCGTTCACGATCACGAAGGAGGACCAGCAGGTCATCCAGTCGTGGATCCAGCAGTCGGGCAAGGACCGGAACTTCTGGATCACCGGTGACGACGTGGGGTACGAACTCGGACCGCTCGCGGTCGACTACAACAGCTTCTTCGGCTTCACCTGCGGCGCCCGCTTCGTTCGCGACATCTGGGAGAACGTTCCGCAAGACACGCTTCACCCCATCGTCTCGGGAGTCCTGGGAAGCCCCACGGCGGGGCGTTCGATGCGCCTGAACGGCGACTGCCCGCTGGTCAGCCGCTTCGACATGGTGCAGCAGTCGGCATCGGCGCAGTCGGGCGGCAAGTCGGGCATCTTCCTCAAGTATCCGAACAATCAACCCGCGGCCACCCGCTACGCGACGAAGTACTCGCCGGTTGGTCTCGACAGCGCGCGGGCCGTCTTCATGGGCTTCAGCTTCAACAGCATCGAAGAGGGTGGCGAGCGGATCCAGCTGATGAAGAACATCGTGAACACCTACTTCAAGGAGAACGCCTGCTTCTTCGCGACCGCCGTGGAGGAGACAGAGGCCTCCAGCGCACCGCGATACCAGAGCGAGCTCTTCCAGAACGCCCCGAATCCCTTCAACCCCGAGACGACAATCCGCTACGCGGTCTCGCAGCGGGGCGCCGTCACGATCGACATCTTCAACGTGAACGGGGCGCGCGTGAAGACGCTCGTCCAGAAGGCCCACGAGCCCGGTGTTTACTCGATCCGCTGGAACGGCACGGACGACTCCGGACGACACGTCTCGAGCGGCGTCTACTTCTATCAGTTGCGCACACCCGGTTTCGCCGATTCGAAGAAGCTGATCTTGCTCAAGTAAGGGCAGCGGCGCCTCCGCGCGCCCCCGCCTCCATTCGAACGAACGGCCCGCGTCCACCGCGGGCCGTTTTTCGTGGGGACGCCGCGCGTAGGCGATTTCCACCGCGCTGATGGTCGCGGCGCTGGCGTCGTCGAGGCGCCCCGCGCTCACCAGCCAGTTTCCGCGCCGGATCGCGAGTGCGAACCCGATCCGCGCCGGTGCGCTGCCGCGTCCAACGCGAAGACGCGCCGCGGCGCCGAGCGGTACCTCCAGGGTGACCCGAGGGCTCCCCTCGCCGCGGACTCCCCGACGATCGGCAAGGGCCACCAGTAGCCCCCCCGAGGCGATCGATGCGCGGAGTTCCAGTTCCGGTCCCGCACCGAGCGCCGCCAGCCCCCCGCTCCTCGCGGCGCGAGTGGCGAGAGCCTCGACCGTCCCGACGCAGGGGCCGCGGCGCCAGCGGCCCGTGGCGCCGACGCTGAGCGCCCAGCCGCCCCGAGCGGGTGATTCGGGGAGGAGAAGATCGAGGCGTTCCACCACGGCGCGGAGCCCTACCGCCCCGGTGCGGCGCTCGGAAAGCGAAAGTCGAAGCGTCCGTTCGCTCAGCGGCCCCGCGCCGACGGTGAGAAGATCGAACTCGGCGGCGACGGCGCCACGAGCGGCCACCAGAGAGACGGAATTCGCGGCCAGATCGGGAGCCGCGAAGAGGGTGGCATGCGTGAATGCCAGAACGGTGCCGGCGGGCCGCCCATCACCTGAGCGCTCGGGGAGGAGCCACCGGCGGCTACCTTCCAGCGAGACCGCGCCGAGCGAGCCGGGAGAAGCATCGCCGAGTTCGAATGCCGCCCACGCGGGGTGGCACGCGACCGCGGCGAGGAAGAGACTGAGCGCCGCGATCTTCGCGCGGCGAATCATCGCGCGGCTCCCGCCGCCGCGGCGACCGCGATGGCGACCGAGGCGCGCCGGGGCGCCCCCTCCGCACCGGTCGCTTCGAGTCGCGCGACGTAGAGCCCCGGCTCGACCAACCGGCCGTCGTCATCCCGTCCATCCCAGAGGACGGCGCCGCCTCCGCCAAATCGCTCTCCCGCGGCCAGGAGGCGGCGAACGCGGCCCCGCAGATCGAGAATGGCGAGCCGCACCGTGCGCTCGGAGACCGCCGGACCCAGCTCCAGCACGAGTGCCCCGGCGCCCCCCACTCCGTCCCGGCGGAGCACCCGGGCCGGAACGGAGAGGATCAGCGAGGGAGCGGGCGCGCCGTCTCGAAAGGCCTCCACGGAATTCGGAGCCCCGGGAGTTCCCCCCGCCGGCGCTACCGACTCCACCCAGTTCCGCGTGGAGGCGCTGGGAAGGAGCAGCGAGAGCCGCTCCACGCTTCCACCCTGCGCGCTCCACCCCTCTTCGTACGGAACCGCATCGCTCGGCACGCCGTCCTCCCCCACGACCCGGACGAAATCGGCGTACGGAGCGACCGCCGGCGCGCTGGAGGCGCCGTCGTTGAGCGAAGACCATCCCCGCTCCGTCACGAGAAGGAGACTCTCGGGAATCGCGAAATGCCGGGAGAATCGCGCCGGATCGGCTACGGCCACGCGCCGATCGCCCCTCCGAGCGCCGAGGCTGCCGCCGCGCGTCAGAAGTCGCCGTGGCGCGCTTCCAGCATCACCGAGGAATAGGGCGTCCCACGCGGCGAAATCCGTGGAGGCCACGAGTTCGACCCATTCCCCCGCTCCCTCGTCTCGGTAAGCGAATTCACCGATCGCCGCGGCCCCCAGGCCGACGCGCGCCGAGACGGTCGCGGTATCGGACGCGAGCGCGACGGCGCCGCCGCTCCCGGCCGGAATCGGGCGCGTCACGAGCCGGCACTCGAACGGTCCCTCCATCCCGAGGATGAACGGGTGGCGCACACGCGCGCTATCGCCGGGAAGCAGACGAGGTCCCCCGACGCGCCCTACCTCGCTCCAGCCGCCAGCGGAATCGGGGAACGCATCCCCTCCCCGCGGGCGAATCGCCACCGCGATCTCCCAGGCGCCCGCCTCGAGCAATCGAGTTCCCTCGTTTGCCAGGATGGCGCCGGCCCAGCACTCCGCGCCGGGCCACACCACCTCGGGGCGAAGCGACGCCGCCGTGAGCGTCGCGCGATAGGGAGGGTGGTTGGGAGCGCCAGGCGTTGGCCTGGCCACCTCCCAGTCGGAATCGTTCCGATCGGTGTCGAACCCGTCAGCCCGGCGGGAGAGGCTTTCGCCGGAAGGCGCGTCGGGAGCCGGCGCTCCCTCGAAGAATTCCGAGGCATCGAGCGCGCCGAATCCGACCCGGTCGAGCACGACTCCACCACGCGTGAGCCGCAGCGCGTCGGGTCCGTTCTGGATCGTCGCCAGAAGGCTCCCACCGCCGACCAGGAAAGGAGAAAGGGGCGGAATTGTGTCGCCCGTACTGGCGGCGAAGATCACGCTCCAGGAGCCGGGGTGCGCGCCGTCTCCCGCCTCGATGGAGACTCCTTCCAGCGGTTCCGGGATCGCGGAGTCGTTCCAGAGCTCCACGAACTCCGCGCCGGCGTCTTCTCCCGCCGGATCGTAGAGGACTTCATTGAGAACGAGCGATGACTCGGCGCCCCGAGCGTGGCGCGCACCAGGCAGAGCGAACGAGACGACGAGCAACGCGGCGACGACCGGCTTCGTAATGCGATGCGACGACATGGCGGATTCCTCCCCGGGTTACGGGAGGCGCGGGGGAGCGGAAATGGTCTAAGGCCGCGATCGGGGCGCGGAGCGTGAGTCAGACCGGCGAGTCGGCGGCGCCGGCAGGGCGCTTCATCGGAGTGCTACAGGAGGTGAAAGCGTTTTCGGAGCGCCCACTCCACCGTGAGCGCGAGGACCAGGAACAGAAAGAGAAGCGGATTGTGAAAGAGGTCGATCTCCGCCCGGCGCGCACGCGCGGCATCGGGCCGCTTGAGTCGCTCAACCACCGGCTCCGGCCGTTCGAGCGAGGCCGCCATGCCGCCCGAGCCGGTCGCGAGGCGTTCCAGTGTCGCCGGCTCGGCCGCGAGCGCCTCGTACTCCAGCCCGCCCGAGCCGACCGCGACGCGCATGCTGTCCCGGCCCACGATGCGCCCGCCCCGCTCCAGCGTCGCTTGGACGCGGTGCACCCCGGGCGCGAGCGGAATCGATCCGGTGAAGATCCCCTCGCCCGAGGATTCGAGGCGCGCCGTCACGGCGGCCCCTCCCGATTCCGGAGCGATCGAGACGTTCGCGATCGCCCCGGACGATCGCTCCGATGCCACGAGCCGGATCGGAACGCCGGCTCCCTCGGCGCTCACGTCGGGCGCCTCGATGCGCACGGGACGGTCGTTCCCCGCCGACTCGAGCCAGCGGCAGAGTCCCCCGAAGAAGGCTCCTTCGACTCCACCCGCGCTCAATCCGGCGGCGGTCAGCCCCCAGCGGTAGACGCCCGCGGCGTTTAGCACGGCCACCCTGCCGGCGCCGACCCGGCCCGTGAGGAGGAGCGGCACGGTTTCTTCCCCGATCCGCCCCAGGAGAATCGGCGTCAGGAGCGAGGCGTGCCCGATTCCGATGATGGGCGCCACCGGCGGGAGCGCGCCCCACACCGCGGCCGCGCTCGACGCGTCGCCACCGAGAAGCGCGACTTCGCTGGTGCGACCGGCCGGAGCGAGTTCCACCGACGCGGAGACGCCGGGCGCGTCGGCCCAGTTTCGCCATACGATTCCAAGCGCTCGCGTGAGCGCTCCTTCTGCCGGAGGAGCGCCGTTCGGTTCAATCCAGAGGAGGGCGCCGCCGCCCCGTTCCAGGTAGCGAAGGAGCGCCGCGGAGCGCTCGGGACTCAGCGCTCTGGCATCATAGCGAATTGCCACCGCGGCCGCCCGCTCGAGCATCTGTTCGAACGAGATCGGCGCCCTGCTTCCATCGATCGGCGCGACGTCGCGCCCGGCGGCGGGTACGAACCGCGAGACCGACCACGAAGTGTCCTCCGCGGCGCCGCGCGCCAGCGTGCGCAGATCCCAATCCCAGCGAGAGGCCAGGATCGCCAGCCGCCGCGTGGAAGCGCGCGCGTGGACCGCGATGAGGCGTTCCTTGTTCTGCCGCAGCGGATCTCCCGGGACGCTGTCGATCACCACGCGCAGGAAGTGCGCGCCGGGAGTCGACGGCGTGTAGGGCAGCGAGAGCGTGGCGGCGGCTCCGGGGGCGGAGAGCGCGAATCTGGCGCGCGATCGTTCCACGCCGTCTTCCAGGAGCCGGAGCGTTCCCTCGGTCGCCTGCCGGTTTCCCTGGCGGACCCGGACCGAAACCTGCGCCGGACGGCCGGCCACCGCCTCGGGCGGGGTCTCGACCCCGACGAGGCTCACCGAGGCCGGATCCTCGCGGGAACCGGTCCAGAGCGAATAGGCCGGCACCGCGCCGCCCAGGGCGCGATCGGGATCCTCGCCTCGGTTCACGGACCCGTCGCTCACCACGAGAAGCGCCGCCACCGAGTCGGGATCGTTTCGCTCCAGCGCCATGCGGATGGCGTCGCCGAGCGCGGTCTCGCCCTCATCGGCACGCGCCGAAGCGGGCGCCGCGCCGCCGCGCGCGAAGGGACCGAGTTTCGCCCCGAATGCCGCCACTCGGACGTCGTACCGTCCTCCGAGCATTCCCGCGATCGAGGCCGCGGCGCTGTCGGCCGCCTCCCGCCGCGTCCTCCCGCCAGAGGCGTCCCGAACACTCATGCTCCCCGAGTGGTCGACCAGGACCAGGAGCCGGTTCCGCGCCTTTCCGGCGAGGGGAACCGACAGAACAGGGGCGAAGGCGGCGATCAGGAGCGCGGTGAGGGCCACGAGCCGCGCCGCCAGGAGAATGCCGCGCTCCCGCGGAGCGAGCGCCTCGTAGCGCGTGAGATAGGCCCACGCGGCGATGGCGATCGCTCCCCCAATCAGGAGTAGCGCGATCCAGTTCGGCGATAGATGGAGCGAGAGATTCATGCGTGCACGCGATCGTGTTTGAGGATTGTCACGGGGATGGCGCCGGGCCGATGGAACGCGGGGGTAAACGCATCGTGGGGAGCCGTACGAAAACGTTACGGGCTCCCCACGGTCGGGTCAAGCGGTTTCGCGCGCCTCCGTCTCGCGCGCGGCCCGCGGCGCGGACTCAGCCGCGCGTCGGAGAGTTCTGGCCGCTCTTCGCGGCTTCCGGCGATCCGCTTTGCGCGTAGGCAAGGCGGCGTTCGCGCGTATCGAGCTCGAGTTTGCGGAGGAGGACGTAGAGCTGCACCGGGTTCAGTTCGCGGCCGCCATGCTCCGCGCGGCGAAGCTCCTTCTGGATTCTCATGAGGCCGTACTCCGGGTGCTTCCGCGCGATCTCGCGAACGAGATCCTCGTCGGTGAGCACCGTCTCGCTCCGCTGGGGGCCGCTCGGTGCGCCCGTACCCACGCCGGAACCCTGGACGCCGGAACCCTGTGCGTCGCCACTCGGCGTGTTGGCGGGTACGATGGGGCCGAACGACGACACGGCGAGTTCGGCGTCGGGATACGACTGGAGAATGTTTTCGAACTCCAAGAGATCGAAGACCTCGCGCACGTCGGGGATCATCCCGGCCAGTTTCAGGTCTCCGCCATGTTCGCGGATCTCGCGGATCTCGCTGATGAAGATGCCCCACCCGGCGCTTGAGATGTATTCCACGCGCGCCAGGTCGACGACGACGTGGTATCGCTTCTCGCGAAGGAGCGCCTGAAGGCGCCGCTCGAGATCGGGGCTCGTGGTGGTGTCGACATACCCCGAGACGCGAAGCAGCGACACGCCCCGGTTCTGGGCGGCTTCTTCGACGTAGACGTCGATTCCCTTCATCCTACCCCTCCTTCGGAATCCGTGGGCTGCGCCGGAGGCGTGCTCTGAAGCGCTCCCGTCAGCCTCGCCATACGGTTATCGGACTTGCTGCCCGCCATCTGGAGTCTTTTCTCCCGCGTGTTGAGTCCGTGACGGCGTAGCACGTCATAAACTCCGCGCTCGGAAAGCTCTGAACGGCAACGACTTGTGACCTTCAAAGCGTCCAGGATTTTCTTGGCTCCCGCCAAAGGGTCGTGGCGCACCTGTTCCAGGATTGCCCCCTCCTCCTCGAGACTTGCCCGGGCGAATCGGAACCGCCCGGTCGGCTCGTGAAGGACCGCCTCCCCGTGCGAATCGATGCGGCGCTTCATGCGGTACCAGGTGGACGACGCCACGTGAAGACGCGCGCACGCCTCCGCCACCGGGACGCCCTCCGCCTCGATCAGCCGGTAGAGTTCCCGCCGCTTCTCCTCCAGCCGCTCCTCGACCGCCACGCGCTCCTTCACCGCCACGAGCGTGATGTCGTCGTTCTGCGGCGCCCCGCCGGTGAACTCCTCGATCTCGCGGTTCAACTGGTCGGCGAATTCCTGCGGCGTCAGGTGCCCGTACTTCTTCAGCGCGGCCAGAAGGCGCCCCTCGCCGAACTGCTCCCGCGCCGGATTCATGGCCTCGGTGATGCCGTCGGTGTAGATGACGAGCATGTCGTCCTGGCGCAGACGGAGCTTCTCGACGCAGATGGTCTTCCGGAAGAGTTCCTGATCGGGCGTGTTGATGCCGACCGGGATCCCCTTCGGTTTCAGGAAGTAGGTCGTGTCGGATTGCCCGCGATAAAGAATCATCGGGTTGTGCCCCGCGCTGGCGTACGACACGTCGCGGTTCACCGAGTCGAGCACGACATAGAACATCGTGACGAACATCCCCTTCTTCATGTCCTCCGTGACGAAGGCGTTCATCTTCGCCATGACGTCGGAGGCCGATCGATTTCCGCGCGCCTCCATGCGGAGCGCGGTGCGGATCATCGTCATCACCAGCGATCCGGGGACACCTTTGCCGGAGACGTCGGCCACCACGATTCCCTCCGTACGCTCATCGACATGAAGGAAGTCGAAGTAGTCGCCGCCCACTTCCTTGGCTGCGCGATAGAGGTAGCCGACCTCGAACCCTTCTAGTTCCGGCACCTTCCTCGGTAGGAGCGCCTGCTGGATCTCCTGCGCCACCTGCATTTCGCGTTGCATCATCTCCTGCTCCATGAGATTGCCCTGCGCGGCTCGGAACTTCGCCGTCACTTCGTTGAAGGCACGCGCGATGTCGTCAATCTCCTCATTCCCCGAGGCACCGATGTCGGAGACCATCGTTCCCTCGCCGATGGCGCGGACGGTCTCCGAGAGCGTCTGGATCGGCTTCACGAAGATATGAATGAGGAGCGTCGAGGCCACGAAGCCGAGCATGAGCGTGAAGAGCGCGATGACGGCCAGTTCGGTCCGGGCGTGCGTCACCCTCTCGCCGATGGCGGCTTCGCGAACAGCGATCTCGATCCAGCCGATCGGCCGGATCGGCTTCGAGGCCGCGGCCGCGCCGGGCGGACGAACCGGCTCGTAGAGCACGCGCGTCTTTCCGTCGGAGGGAGTGGAACCGCCCTCGGGCGCCAGATCGGGGAGCGAGCGCCGCGTGAAGAGTTCCTCGAAGCGGTCCGAGCCCCAGACGCGTCCGGCCGCGTCGAGGACGCGGAGCGATGCGATCTCTTCGTGCGCCTTTCGCATCGCCACGACCGACTGATTCAGCAGCGTCTGGTCGATCGACATCGGTTCCGGCCGCGCCAGTGCCGCCAGCGCCGGAGCCCCGAGCGTGCGTCCGCCGTTTCGCGCCTGCGCCACGACGTCGTGCTCGAGGCCGCGCATCTGCCGCAGATGGATCAGGCCGAAGCCGACGGCGACGAGGAACGTGAGCGCGCCGAACGCCCGGACCGTGTAGGTGAAGCGAAGCGAACGGCGCGGCTCCGAGCCTTTCTTCTTCCGGCGCGGCGCGCGGTCAAGCCGCTTCGACATCGTCAGCGTGTTCCCGCCTCCGTTGCCGGTGTAGCGCACCTCGTCCATGAGCTGATTCATCAGGAAGACGCCGAGGCCGCCCTTTCGCCGCGTCTCCACGTACATCTTGAGATCGGGGCTCCGCACGCCTCGAAGGTCGAAGTGCTTCCCCGAGTCCCGAATCTCAATGGAGAACTCGCGGCCGTTCCCGATGATCGTGACGTCGATGTCGCCCGATCGGCCGTTGTAGCCGTGCTTCACGACATTCGTGCACGCCTCGTCCACGGCGAGTTTGGTATTGGCGAGAACCTTGTTCGGGATGAGGAGCTTCTCGCCTGCTTCCTGGACGAAATCACGAACCTCGGCCAGGTTCTGCTCTTCACCCGAGACGCGCAGATGAAAACGGCGCGGCGGGAGCATGGGGCGCCCCTTCGGAAGTCCGATCATCGGCGCGCCTCCGCTTTCATCCGCTCGCGCGCTTCGAAGACGTTTCGGCGCGCGCTCTCGTTCAGCGGATCGATGGCCAGAATCTGCTCCCACTGGTGCAGGGCCTCCCGATAGTCGCCCGCGGTAAAGGCCTCCATCCCCTTGATGTAGAGCTGCTTCACCCGCGCGTCGAGTTCAGGCTTCGGGGCCGAGAGCCGGCGCTGAATCCGCTCCCGCCACGCTTTCGCCTCGGCGCTCTGCGGATCGGACGCCAGCGCGCGCTCCACCGACCGTGCGGCATCGGTGTAGCGTCCCTCGGCGAACGCGCGCGACGCGTCGCTCAGCGAGCCGAGGGCGTCGATGCGGCGGGTCAAGGTGCGCGTCTCGACCACCGTCTTGCCGAAGGAGTTCTCGAGCGACTTCCAGGCCGCGAGCGCGCGCGGATCGTCCGGCGACAATCGGAGCGCGGTAGCCGCTTCGTCCACCGCGGCCAGCACTCTGCCTGCCGTTCGAAGCGAATCGGTGCGCGCCAGCGACCGCTCCACCAGCCGCGCCCGAACCGCCGCCACCTCGGCGTCCAGAGCCGCCAGGCTCTCCGCCGATGCCGCCCCGGCACCACCCACCGCCGGTTGTCCCGCCCGCGACAGAACGCGCGTCAGGCCCGAGGCCTCCTCCACGTCGCCGCGCGCCAGCGCGTCGCGAATCGACGCGGTCAATGCCATCGCCGTCCGGCGCGAACTCTCCGACTCCAGGGAGTGGCGCGCCGCCGCCGCGATGGCCCCGCGCGCTTCGCCTGCCTTGGCCGCCCACGCCGGTTCCTCCGGCCGCGCCCGGTGGAGCAATTCATAGAGGACCAGCGCCCCTTCCCAATCGCCCCGCTCCACGGCCTCCTCCGCACGACGGCGATCGGAGGCGTAGGCAGAGGCCGTCCGGGTCCGGAGCGACTCCTCGGCCGCGCGCTGGTACTGCGCCAGGCGCCGACTCTCGTACTCGCTCACGCGCTCCCCGAAACCAAGGCGCACCGCGAACTGCTGCGACGACCCTTCCTCGCCCTGGAGGAGCGAGAGATCGACGCCATAGCGACGGTAGTTGACCCCGAGCCCCAGGACCGGCTTGCCATTCTGAATTCCCGCACGGATCGCGCCCAGGCCCTGGCGCGAGACTTCCACGCCCAGACGCGGCTTCGTGCCGGCGCTTCCCTCGCTGGCCAGATCGGCCACGACGCGAAGCGACGCGCGGCGTGCCACGGCGAACTCGGGGCTTGCCGCGCCAAGGCGGTACGATCGCGCGAGCGGCGTGCTCTCCCCACCCAGGTCGAGCGACCCCGCCACGGCGTTCTGGAGCGAGAGTCCGGCCTGGCCGCCGCGAAAGCGCGCGGGACGATAGGTGAATCCCAGATCGACTCCGGGCGCCGCCGCGGAGAGATCGCCGAGCGACTGGCTCACGACCTTGAACGTGAGTCCGGCATGAAGCGGGCCGAAGATCCGGCGCGCCACACTCGCCGCGAGCGAGGTTTCACGGAAACCGATGCTCCCGAGCGGCGTGTTGTTCTCGTCGTACGCCTCGAGGTCCGACGTCCCGACGCGCGCCACGCCCATGCCGACCGCTCCAAGGCCTGGGATCGGGTACGCCACCGCCGCCAGGTCCCACTCGGTGGCGAAGGGGAGAAGTCCGTGCTGAACCAGGAGAGAGCGCTCGTCCTGCATGGCGAGTCCTGCCGGGTTCCAGTAGACCGCGCTCGGGTCGAGACCGAGCGCGGTGAAGCCGCTGGCCGCTCCGGTCGTGGGCCAAGAGCCGGGCGCGGCCAGGAGGTTCGTCGATCCGGCCGACTGCGCCGAAGCATCGCTTGGCAAGAGCGAGCTGACCGCCCACGCCAAGGCCAGCGCGGTGAACGCCGCGATGCGGAGCCGCCGGAGCGCGCTCATCGCCGCACCCCCACCTTCACCGTCTCGCTCACGCCGCCGCCCCCGGTGCTACGGATGCGTGCGACGTAGACCCCCGGCTTCACCATGGCGCCCGCGCCGTTCGTCCCGTCCCACGGCACTTCGTTCAATCCGCGCAACCCGCCCGTTCCGCCGGCGGGGAAGGAGAGTTCCCGAACCAGTTCGCCCAGGAGCGTCACGATCCGGACGCGAACGGAGGCGTCGGTACTAAGCCGATACGAAAGTCGAACCGATTCGCGCCCCGCACGGAATGGATTCGGATAGCCATGCGCCTTCGCGAAGAGTGTCACGCGGCGCGAGTCGAGCGCCTGGAACGGAAGTCCACCCGTGGCGCGCACCGGTACGGACGTGCCGGAGAGGTTGTCGCGCGCCACCACGTCGCCCTCCGCGGCAAGGCGGAGCGCCACGTCGCCCGCTTCCAGCCCCGCGGCCAGCGTCACATCGAGGAAGAGCGTCACCGCGCCGCCGGAAAGGTCGATCGGCGGCGTGAAGACGAGCGATACCGGATTCGCCCCCGCGGGAATAGCCTGCGCCAGGAGCGTGCCGCTCGCGTCGCGTGCCTCGAGAAGCGTCACGGCGCCGCCGGGGGCCGCCGCGGCGACTCCATCGACCAGCAGCGTGAGCGCCACCGATTCGAGACGGGTGGAAGCCGCGCCGCCAACCGGAACGAGCGGGTCGAACTCGAGACTCCA
>JANNMC010000098.1:0-11895 GCA_031397435.1 Candidatus Eiseniibacteriota bacterium | reverse complement strand
CCAGGCGGTAGGGCGTTGCGTGGAGGTAGTCCTTGGCCTGACGCAGGAACGTCGACGCGTAGACGCGCCGGACCGCGGCAACGAGATGGCGGAGCCGAACGCGGGCGTCGGGATGGTTGTTCGGAAGCATGAAGGTATCGTAGACGCCCGTGAAGGGCTGGTACTGCGAGTCCTCGAGGAGGCTCGAACTCCGCACGGCCAGCGGCCAGCGAACGGCCTCGACGAAGGCGCGGAGCTTTCGCACGACGTCGCGCGGAAGCGGCGCGCGGAGGAACTCCGAGAGTATCTTTTCGTCGTCCCGGCTGTTGAGGGCCAGGTCGCGAAGTTCGTTTTGCGCCAGGAACCGGTCGAAGCAGTCGGTGGCCAGCACCACTGTCGGTGGAACGGCGATCTTCACGCCCGGCCAGAGATTTCCGACGCCGTGATAGTTCAAGAGGTACCGAACGAAGGCGAGCCCTCGCGCCTTGCCGCCCAGTGAGCCGTTTCCGATCCTCGCGAAGAAATTGCCGCTGGGGTCGAACGCGGCCGGATCGAAGTCGGCGACCAGGGTGTCGCGCTGCTCGCGGCGATACTCCGCGATCGACTGAATCAGGTCGTGGCGAAGGCCGTCGGCGTTCTCGAAATCGGAAACCTTCCGTGGGCGCATCTTCCGCGCCAGGGCAAACTCGGTCCTCGCCGTGAACCAATTGGAAAAGTGATTCCGCTCGCCGTGAAAGGCGATGCATTCGGACGGCACCGTCCGCAGCTTCTCCTCCAGCGACTTGAGGTCCTTGGCTCGGTCGACCTCCGTTCCGTCGGGCAAGCGGAAGATGAAGTCGCCGAAGGCGAAGTGCTCCACCATGAACGCGCGGAGGTCGGAGAGAAGCGTCTCCGAGTATTTTCGAACGAATGCGACTCCCGCCTCCGCCGCGCCCGCCGCGAATTCGGCGCGGCTCGACTGGAGCACGATCGGAAGATCCGGAATCCGCTCTCGCGCCATGCGGGCCAGCTCGAAGCCGGCCTCTCGCACGAGGACCGACCCACGCGGGAACTCCACGTCCGAGATGAGCCCCAGAAGATACGGCTCGTACGCCGTGAAGAGCCGCCAGGCCTCCTCGAAGTTCGTCGCGAGTAGCAGCTTGGGGCGCGCTCGTGTCCGGACGAATTTATGCGCCGGGTTGATCCCCTCGCTGATCAAACTCTGCGACTGCCGGATGATCTCGGTGTAGATTTCGGGGAGGAACGACGAGTAGTAGCGGACGTTGTCCTCGACGACCAGCACCACGCGCACCCCCATGGCGGCCGTGTCGTGCGCGACGTTCCGGCGGTCCTCCACGTATTTCACGATCGCCACCAGGACCCGCGCGTTCCCCTGCCAGAGGAAGAGCCCGTCGAGGTCGTTCACGTCGTGGCTCGCCACGAAGTCCTTCCGCTCGTCGTTGTCGTACGCCATGGCGACAACCGGAATGTCGAGCCCCGCGCGCTCCACCTCTCGAGCCAGTTCGGTCGCGTCCATGTCGGCGGCCCGAAGCGTGGTGATGATGAGGTTGAACCGGCGCTCGGTCTTGGCAAGCTGGAGGGCCTCGGCGCCGCTGGAGACGTGGGTCAGCCCCGGCATGTGCGGGAGGGAGAGTTCCAGGAACTGGCCGGCGATCAGCTCGTTCAGACGGCCGTCCTCCTGCAGCGTGAAGGAGTCGTAGAGGCTCGAGACGAGGAGAATGTCCTGGACCCGAAACGGCATCAGGTCCTGGAACGCCTGGAACGGATTGCTGACGTCGGCGATGGAGGTCGGCTGGTGGGTCGGGCTCACGATAGGCCCATGGTGCCACGGCAGCGGGGGGGCCGACAAGAGAGGCGGCGGGCCCCGAAGGACCCGCCGCTCCCTTCCAACGTGCCGATTTCGATCAGACGAGGCCCTGATCGAGCATCGCGTTCGCGATCTTGACGAAGCCGCCGATATTCGCGCCGTTCAGGTAGTTGCCCGGCGTGCCGTACCGATCGGCCGTCTCGAAGCAGTTCTTGTGGATGGCAATCATGATCTGGTGGAGGCGTTCGTCGACTTCCTGCCGCGTCCAGGAGAGGCGCATGCTGTTCTGCGACATCTCCAGACCGGAGGTCGCCACGCCACCGGCGTTCGCGGCCTTGGCGGGCCCGTAGAGAATGCCGGCATCGAGGTAGATCTGAATCGCCTCGAGCGTGCTCGGCATGTTCGCGCCCTCGGCGACCAACGACACGCCGTTCTTGATCATGTTCGAGGCGTCCTTGGCATTGATCTCGTTCTGCGTCGCACTGGGGAAGGCGCAGTCGGCCTTGATATCCCAGAGCGGATTGAATCCGAGCTTGTGATCGATCGCCACGTACTTGGCGTTCTTGAACTGGCCGACATAGTCGCTGATCCGGCCGCGACGGACATTCTTCAGATCCATCACCCACGCCAGCTTCTCACGCGTGATTCCATCGGCGTCGTAGATCATGCCGTCGGAGTCGGAGACCGTGACCGGCTTGGCGCCGAGATCGAGGAGCTTCTCGACCGTGTATTGCGAGACGTTGCCGCTGCCGGAGACGATGCAGGTCTTCCCGGCCAGCGACTTCTTCTGGGCCTTCAGCATCTCGTCGGCGAAGTAGACGCAGCCGTAGCCCGTCGCCTCCGGACGAATGAGCGAGCCGCCCCAGTTGAGACCCTTCCCCGTCAAAACGCCCGTGAACTCGTTGGCGAGGCGCTTGTACTGGCCGAACATGAAGCCGATCTCACGGCCGCCGACGCCGATGTCGCCCGCCGGGACGTCCGTGTTCGGTCCGATGTGGCGCCACAGCTCCGTCATGAAGCTCTGGCAGAACTTCATGACTTCGTTGTCGCTCTTCCCCTTCGGATCGAAGTCCGAACCGCCCTTGCCGCCGCCCATGGGGAGCGTCGTCAGCGAGTTCTTGAAGACCTGCTCGAATGCGAGGAACTTGAGGGTTCCGAGCGTCACGGAGGGATGGAAGCGGAGACCACCCTTGTACGGACCGATGGCGCTGTTCATCTCGATCCGGAAGCCGCGATTGACCTGGATCTCGCCCCGGTCGTCCATCCACGGTACACGGAACATGATCACACGTTCCGGCTCCGCGACGCGCTCCAGCAGCTTCGCTGAGCGGTATTCGGGATGGCGATCGAGAACCGGCACCAGCGATTCGAAGACCTCCTGCGTCGCCTGATGGAACTCGGGCTCGGCGGGATTCTTGGTACGGATTTCCTGGATGACGTCGTGGATGTAGTCCTTCGCAGTGGTCGATTTAGTGGGCGACTTCACCGCGACACCTAAGGCACTCATGCGTTCGCTCCTTTCGCGTCCTGGCAGACGATGTCCTGACAATATGTCATCTGCCGGATCTGGACAACTCCCATAGACACATTACGTCAGGGAGACAACTGCTTGCCTGATGGCCACTTCGGGACCACTTGCGAGAGATCTTCCCCCGGAAGATCGCCGCCAGGCGGGGTTCGCCAACTTTCCATACGCATGGATCGTGCAAGCGCGCGCCGATCGACACGATCAAGCATCGTGGCACTCCACGCAGCCCTGCTTCTTGATTCCCGGCATCGCCGCCTTGAGATCGTGGCAATCGACGCACGTCTTCTCCGCGTCGTCGATGTGGACGGCATGATCGAAGTCGCCGCGGAACGACTTCACGACCCGCTTCTTCACGTCGCCGTGGCATGCGGCACAGTCCTTCACCGGCGGCTTGTGATGGCAGGAGACGCAGCCCTCCGGTCCGAACCGAAGCAGTTCACCCTCGGGCTTCTCCTCATGCGGGCGGTGGCACGTTTTGCACTCCACGCGCGCATCCACCACGTGCTTGGCATGCGCGAACGGCTTGCCGAAAGCCGTCCCCCGCTGATCCTGGATCCCGTCGTGGCAGTCGAAGCAAGTTGCGGGATAGGGCGGTTCCCTCCAGGGGGTCGGAAGCGGCGCCAGCCCCTTCTCCCGGCGCGCGGCATTCATGTCGGCGTGCGATTGACGAAGAAGCGCGTAGCTATAGGAGACGTTGTGAAGGCCATGCCCCTGTTCCACGAGATTCTGGTTGAAGCGCGCGTCGGCGAGGCGCGCGGAACCGCCGCCGATGGCGCGAGCGGTCTCGTCGAGCTGGCGTCCCACCGCGGCCGCGCGCTGCTCGGTCCCCGCCTTCCAGCCGAGGTAGATCTTCCGATACTCCGCGCCGTGGCACGCCATGCAGGAGACGTCGGTCGCCCGGCTCACCTCCGCCGCGTGCCCGGGGAGCTGCGTATGGCAGCCCTCGCAGCGGACGCCTGCCTCGAACATCGGGCTCGGCATCGGCTTCACGCCGCGCCCTCCGGTTCCGGTGTAGAGCGCAAGTTGCGGCGAATGGCCCGCCTCGTGACACGCCTTGCAGTCGGACGCGGCCTGGTGAATCGCGGCCGCCGCGGTCCGCACCGTCTCCTCCGCCTTCTTCGCCGTCCGCCCCGTGATCGGAGCGACGTGCTGGAGCTGAAGGTGGCAGTCCATGCAATCGACCTTGTGCTCCGTCACGTGCTTCCGGTGGAGCAGCTCGTCGTTCTCGAACTCATTGAGACGATCGACCTGGTTGTGGCACGTCTGGCAGCGCTCCCGTGGGACCTCGCCCTTGCTTCCTTGCGGCTGGGCGTGGCACCAGCGGCACTCCATGCCGTACCGCGCGACGTCGCCGTGATTGAACGACACAGCCCCGAGCTTGTAGGTCTTCTCCGGCGTCTGGTGGCAGAGCGCGCATCGCGTCGTCCCCTCGCCCTCCTTCGCTCCCTTGAAATGGCAGAGAATGCAGGTCGACGTCGTGACGGCGATGTGGCTTCCCTGCACCATCTGCCCGTGGCAGGAGGTGCAGCGGAGCGTCTTGCCCCGGCGCATCTCGGAAAGGTGCGCGGAGTGGTCGAAGAGAACGTCCCCGAGCAGTTCCTTTCCCGCCAGCAGGCGCCGCTCGTGGCAGCGAAGACACGCGGCGTCGGAGACCTCGGTCCAGGGCTTGGTGCCGTAGGTTCCGGTGAAGTAGCGAGCGACCATCGAGATCGCCTCGTACTTCTTCCGGATCTCGGCCGTGACGCCCGGAGGGATGTGGCACTCGACACAGGCGATCTTGCCGTGGGACGAGTCCTTCCACGACTTGTAGTAGGGCGCCATGATGTGGCACGAACCGCAGAACGTCGGCTTGCTGGTCACCTCAACAGCGGTGAACGTGAAGACGAGCCCCATCCCGAGAAGAATCGAGCCGAGGAACCCCAGCGTGCGAAGCGGCCCCGACGTGAGCCGTCCCAGGAGGCCGGCCAGAGGGTTCGGCTTCCCGCTCCTCGCCGGACCCGGAGGAGAAGGCTCCGTGGGCTGCTCCGGAATCACCGGCTCTGTCCCGCCGCGCGACGCCGCGTGCGCGCGATGATGGCGGCCGTTACGAGAAGGTAGAACCAGAAGAGTCCGAGGCCCACCTTGTGCCACCACCGGCTCGAAACCTTCGCGTGTACCTCCTCGCTTACCTTGGCCGCGATGGAACGCGCCCGCCGCGTGTGCGGTTCCACGAGCGTCGAATCGAGCGAGTGCGTCACGGGCGCGGCCTCGAGGAGTGCCGTCCGTGCGTCCTGGAGCCGCGAACGATAGTCGTCCACGTAGAGCGGAATGGCCGCCGCCTCGGCGACCGCTTTGTCCGCCTTGGCGATCTCCGACGACGCGTCGTCCTTCATCCGGCTAAGTGTGAGCGCGACGTTGTACGCCTTGTCGCCCTTGTCATGGCACTCCAGGCACGATGCCGCGAACTTCTCCGGCGGGAGGGCGAGCGTCTTGTGGCTGTTGTGGCAGGCGGCGCACTCGGGCTGCCCGGCCGCGTCCATCGCCGCCTTGTGTGGGCTCGCGATGAAGTAGTTCCGGGTCTTCAGATGGCACTGACCGCAGACGCGCTCCACGTCGCCTACGCCGGGCGGCGTCGCGCCATGGCTACCGTGACACCGCGTGCATTCGGGAGCGGAGGGGTCTTCACCCGAGAGATACGCCTTCCCATGCACGCCCTCCTCGTAATCCTTCACCGGATCTTCCTTCAGGCCGTGCCGCTTCCGGAAATCGGGGTCGCCGTGACACTTGCCGCACGTGGCGGGGATGTTCCGGCCGAAGACGTGGCTCTTGGGGTCGTCCGGCTTCCGGATCTCGTGGACGCCGTGGCAATCGGTGCAGACCGCGACCGACTCGTCCCCCTTCGCCAGCTTCATGCCGTGATGGGAGAGCTGATAGAGCGCGTACTGATCCGAGGGAAGATTGTAGAAGCGCATACGCGCCACGTCGGCGTGGCACGACGCGCAGAGCGCGGGAATCGAACGCCGGGCCGGCTTGCCGCGGAATCCGTCACGGTGGGCGCCTTCCACCGTGAGCGCGCCGGCGTTCCCACCGTGACACGACGTGCAGGGAACGCCTTCGCTCTTGTGAATCCCCTTCTCGTACTTCACGCGGATATCGGAGTGGCAAACGCCGCACATCGCCGAACCCTTCGCCGGTTTCGCCCCGGACGGAACGACGCGAGAGGGAGCGACGGCTTCCTCCGGCTTGGCGCCAGGCGCCTGAGCCCGGGCCAGATCCGGCGTGCCAGGGATCGTCACAACGGCAACGGCCACGGCCAGCGCGAACCCCGCGAAGAACTGTCGATGCCGCTCGCCGCTCATCGCCGCACCTCCAGGAACCAGCCGATCCAGCTGAGCGCTCCCCAGATGACCAGTAGGGCTATGCCCAGAATGCGGAAGAGTCGGCGCCGCGCCCCGGACCCCGACTCTCGATCGAGGAACGGCAAGAAGAGCACCACCGCCAGGACCACCTCCGGGATGAGCCCGCGGACGAACTTCGGCAGGAAGGATAGCGCCTCCATCAGCGCCAGTGGCGCCAGGAGATACCACGGCGGCCGTGAGTCTGGCGGCGTATGGAGCGGATTCGCCATGGCGTCGAATGGCTGCGGGAAGAGAACGGCCAGCGTCATGAGCCCGCCGACCATGAAGATGACCAGGAGCAGGAGGTCGTACATGGCGACCCGCAGCGACCGGTTTGCGGGCGCCACGTCCAGGCGGGACATGCCGACCCGGCGGACGCTGGAGAAATGGAAGTAGAAAAGCATGAGAAGGAGGATCGGAAAGATCGCGATGTGGAGCACGTAATAGCGCGTGAGCACCATCGAGTCGAGCCCCACTCCGCCAACGAGGAAGGAGGTGATGGGGCCGAGGATGGGGAGTGCATCGGTGACCTCGCGCGCCCGAACCGTGGTCCAGTAGCCTGATGCGTCGTACGGAAGGAGCCGGCCGGTCAGGTCGGCGAGCGCCGCGGCGACGAAGGTGAGCACCGCCACCATCCAGACGATTTCCCGCCCTCGGGCGTAGAGCCCCTGAAAGAAGAAGCGGATGACGCGCATGCCGAGGAACAGAAGGAAGAGCACGGCGGACCAGTAGTGCACCTGGTGGATCAGGGTTCCGAAGGCGACGTCGCGCGCGATCAGCGTGACCGAGGGATACGCCTGCTCCGCCGTCGGCTGGTAGTAAAACGCCAGCATCGTCCCGGTCAGGACGAGAAAGATGAAGAGGAGGAACGAGAGGATTCCCAGCACACGCGGCCAGCGCGCGTACGACGGCAGCGGCTGCGACATCGCTTCCCGCAGGGCCGCGCGCAGCGGCTTTCGCGAGTCGAGCTCCGCGGGCAGGAGCCCGAAGACGCTCAGGAAGGAAGCGATCTCCGTCAGGTTGACCCGTGCCTCGAGCCAGCCCAAGAGCGACCGTTTCCCCTCTGGGTTCGTTTCCACGTTTGGCCTCCGCTCAGGTGTGAACGACGATCTCGTCCGCGCGCACTTCCGCCGGGAATTGCGGCAGCGGTTTCTTGGGCGGACCGGAGAGGACGTTGCCCTTTCGGTCGAACGAGCCGTCGTGGCAAGGACACTGGAAGGTGCTCGTTTCCTTGTCCCACTTGAGGACGCAGCGCATGTGGGTGCAGATGGCCGAGACGGCCATGACCTGCGCTTCGGAAACGCGCACGACGAACACGGGGTCGTTCCCGTGGTGCACGAACCGCGCGTCCCCGATGGGGAGCGAGGAGAGCGTGCCCGCGTGAATCGCCCGCTCGCCGGGACGATGTTCCGCCGAAGGCGCCTTCATGAACGACGTGGCGACCCCCGCCGCCGCCGGCGCCCAGAGCGCGAGGAAACCGCGCGAGAGCCAGATCAGGACCCCGCGGCGTTCGAGATCGGTTCCTTCCTTGTCCTTCAAGCGTCTCCTTCCCCGCGCTTGGCCTCGGCGGCCCGGCGCGCTTCGGCCTCCTCTTGCTGCTTACGGCGAATCGCCTCCAGCTCCAGCGGGTGTTCGTCCTCCATCTCTTCCTCGGTGATCGTGCCCTTCAACCAGGCGAGGTTCATCGGATAGACGTCCGGATTGAAGATCACGAAGTAAATGTGCCAGACGAGGATCGCCAGTGTCGCGAGAATCGCCTCGTAGTAGTGGATCGATCGTGCCGCGTCCCAGCCGAGCTTGCTCAGGAGCGTGATCGCCGGATCTTGGAACCAGAGTACGACTCCCGTCACCGCCATGACCACCGTTCCCCAAACCAGCGCCCAGTACTCCGCTTTCTCGATGTAGGAGAAGCGCCCGAAGCGTGGCCGCTCGCGCCGCAGGCCTGCATAGTAGCGCAGCGCGGCCACCACGTCGCCCAGATCGCCCGGCCGCGGCAGCATGTCCCGAAGGAACTCCCGCCCCCGAACCGTGAAGGCCAGATAGTAGATGTGACCGACCGACGCCACCACCATGACGACGCCGGAGACGCGGTGGATGACGCTCCGTGCCTCGAACAGGTTTCCCCAGACCTTCCGGAGCAGGACGATCCACGAAGCCTCCGGATACCGGAGCATGAATCCGGTGACGACCAGGACCGCGAAGGAGACGAGGAGCGACGCGTGCTGAATCCGCTCCCCTTTCGTCATCCGGACGTAGAGGGCGTGGCCCTCGGGCTCGTGCGCGTGCTCCAGGCCGCGGCGAACGCGGAGCTTGTGCCTTGCCTTACGGTAGAAGTCGAACGCGTTGTGAAGGAACATGCCGCCCACGACGCCGACAATGAGCAGCGTGTAGATGGTGGCGATCCAGTAGAGGAGCGGCTCCTCGGCGTTCTCGGATTCCAGATGCACCTTTCCGCTCGCGAAGGCGGCGGTGGCCCCGGCATGGCACTCTCCGCACGTTTTCGCGAGATTGGCCGGGTGGATCAGGCTCCGCGTGTCGCTCGAGGGAAGGATGTCGTGTGACCCGTGGCAGGAGGCGCAATTGGCGGCCGAGACCTGCCCGCCGCGAATGGCGAGGCCATGGAAGGAGTCGTTGAAGGTCTTGAAGCGATCGCTCCGGATCCCGTACTTGTTGGCGAGCCGCACCGACGAATGGCACGGCGAGCAGACTTCCGTGGAGACGTTTCCGGGCGCTACGGGCGAATCGGAGGCATCGGCCTTCTTGATCGTATGCTCGCCGTGGCAATCGGTGCAGACGGGGGAATCGGGGTTGCCCTTGGCAACCGCCTTGCCGTGCACGCTTCCGGCAAACGTGTGCGCGACCTTTTCGTGGCAGCGCCCGCACGTCGCCGGAATGTGGAACTTCTCCGTCTTCGCGTCCGCCTCGTAGCCCTTCGCCATCTCGTGCTCGCCATGACAGTCGATGCAGGTCGCGGATTTCGCGTTGCCTTTCTTCAATTCCGCGTTGTGAATGCTCGTCTCGTAGGCCTTGATGAACCCCGCGTTCGGTCCCACGCGTTCGCGCACCGCGGGGTCGTCCAGATGGCAGTCGAGGCAGAGTTTCTCCTGGTCGATCTTGTGCTGCGCGTTCTCGCCGCCGTTCCGTTCGGCCGTGATCGCCTGCTTGTGGCACGAGATGCAGGTTGGCGCCTCCTTCTGTCCCTCCGCCGCGGCACGGCCGTGTGCCGAGTGCTCGTAGTGCGCGACCTCTGTCTTGTGGCAGGGGGCGCAGCCGGCGTTGACCGCCTTCGCTCCGGTGGCGGTGGTCAGGGCGCCCGTCGAGGGGACGTCGTGCGTACCGTGGCAGGTCTTGCAGGTCAGCTTGCCGGAGGCGCCCCGCACCTTCGCGTTCGTGCCGGAAGCATGGAAGACGTGGGAGGAGTCGGCATCTTCATGACATCCGCCGCAGGCGACCGGCGTGAGGCGCGGACGATGCGGCGTCGCTTCGGGATCGAATCCCGTGTGGCACTCCACGCAGGCCAACTTCGCGTGGGCCGAAGCGCTCAGGGTGGTCGGATTGACATCGAGGGAGACGGTCTCGCCGCGGATGGAGCGCGGCTCCAGCGTACCGCCGGTATGGCAGTCGAGGCACTCCTCGTCGGAGACTTGGGGAGCGCGTGCCTGGGCATCTCCGGAGAGGAGCGGGGACAGAGCGAGAACGGCAATGGCGATGACCATGGCCCGCCAAGCCGTTCCGACCCCACACCCGATTCCGATCTTCATTCGTCCCGATCCCCGGAGGATGGGGCCGGACTCTGGCCGACCCTTGATCGCCTCCCGCCAATAGGTTGCGGCAGGAGCGGCCCGATAGACTACGGGACCACGGCTCCGGCGTCAGGTCGACTTGGGTAGTACTACCCTCCCGCCGACCCCCTCGGGCGCGTGTAAATCGTTCGGAATTCTAGCAGTATGGCCACCCGGCAGTCGTCACATTCGTCAGCCACCTGCTCGCGCCGGACAGGATCCGCGCAAACTTCCAGGCCGAGCGAGGCGTAGAGGTCGACGTATTCGGGGGCTCGCCGCGCTTCCACCACGAAGCGACGCGCCCATCCCGCCGCCAGGCGCTCCGGATCGGCCGAGATCTGTGCCTGGGCCTGCACGCGGATCGCCTCCTCGCGGACGATCGACGCCAGGAGCGACCCCGGATCTGGCGGAGTACTCCTCGGGCCCCCGCCGCCTTCTTCCATCAGGAAGCGGCCCGCGGTGCGTCCGTGGCCGTAGCCATGCCCACGGTTCGCCCGCCGTCCCGGGCAATCTGCTCCAAGCGCCGGAAGCCAAGCCGGGCGGCCCCGAGCGCTGAAACAAACTGCACCAAATCCCCCGGTGGAACGTTCACTCCGGCATGCAGCTCCTCCCGCGCGACGCGCACCATCGTCTCGAAGCGGAGAATCCCGCCGATCAGCGTGAACTCGGGCTCCATCTTCACGCGCTTCATCAGCTGCACCGAGCGGCCCACCAGCGAGACGATGGCGCCGTGCATGATGTCGGCCGGGGCGACCCCCTGAGAGAGATGGTTGATGACCTCGGACTCCGCGAATACCGCGCAGACGCCGGAGATCGAGGGAAACTCCTTCGAGGTCGCCACCAGCGGCCCGATCTCCTCGGTGCTGTAGCCCATGTAGCGAGCCGTCTTTTCCAGGAACGCGCCGGTTCCGGCCGCGCACTTGTCGTTCAGCCGGAAGGCCTTCACCTTCGCCTCGTCCCCGAGACGGCTCGCCTTCATCGTCTGGCCCCCCACGTCGAGCACCGTGCGCGTCCCCGGGAAGAGGAACGTCGCGCCCCGCGCGGAGGCGGTGATGTCGGTGACGTGAATGTCAGCGAAGGCCGCCTGATGGCGTCCGTACCCGGTCGCGACGACGTAGGAGAGCCCATCGCGTGACGCTCCGGCCTGCTCGAGCGCGCTCGCCAGTGTCTGCTCGGCGGCCTCGGTCAGGCGGAATCCGGTCGGCTGGAGCGCGCGGCCCCGGATGGAGCCGTCCTCGCCCAGGACGACCGCCTTGGTGTAGGTGGAACCGACATCGATGCCGGCGGTGATCCTCATGATGCCCCCCGAGCCGCGCGCGCCGGCTCGCGGCTCGCCAGGATGTGGTCGAGCGCGAAGAGCGCGGCGCCGAGCGCGCCCATGTAGTGCGAATCGTCGCCCACCTGGAGCGGGACGCCGAGCAG
>JANNMC010000041.1:0-6998 GCA_031397435.1 Candidatus Eiseniibacteriota bacterium | reverse complement strand
GTGACCGCTTGACAGTCGCGCCCCGCCGGCGCGATTCTGATGCATCACCGTTAGGGGTGGCCGGGGCGAAATCCTGGCCTGAGATCACACCCTAGGAACCTGAACTGGGTCATTCCAGCGTAGGGAAACGGAACTGACGTCGAATCGCCGTCCGTGCCGCTCACCTCTGCTGGTGGCGGCCGATTTATTTTCGGCGGAAGGGCGTCACCATGAAGAGCTTCATTCTCCTCGCCGTTTCCGCGCTCTTGGTGTTTGGCACTCCAACACCGGCTGCTCGAGCCGAAGTCACCCGCGGTTCGCTCTCTGGACGCGTCCTGGATTCCGCGACGCGCTCGCCGCTGGCCGATGCTCACGTTCAGTGGAGCGATGAAGCCGCTACCACCCGCGAAACCGCCACCGACGCGACCGGGCGCTTCCGCATCGAGCCGCCTCCGGCCGGTGCGGGGGCACTTCGGATCGCCCGCCTTGGCTACGGGCCCGTGACTCGCCGAGTCGGAGCGGACGAGTCGGAGATCGAAATCGCGCTCGAGCCGCAGGCGCTGGCCGGGCCCTCCATCGAAGTCACCACCACCCGCCCCGAGGAGCGCGGCTCCGCTGTCGCCTTCACGCGGCTTGGTCCGGAGCAGGTGAAGGAGAAATACTGGGGGCAGGACGTCCCGATGCTCCTGGCGGAAACTCCAGGCGTTTATGCCTACTCCGACGCGGGGAACGGCATCGGCTACTCCTACGTGAAGGTGCGCGGGTTCAGCCAGCGCCGCGTGGCGGTGACGATCAACGGAATTCCGCTCAACGACCCGCAGTCGCACGAGGTCTACTGGGTGGACCATCCCGATCTCCTGGCGAACGCCGGATCGATCCAGGTGCAGCGCGGCGCGGGGAGCGGGCTTTACGGCGCGAGCGCCGTCGGAGGTTCGATCAATCTCGAGACGGCCGGTGGGCCGGCGGAGCGCGGGTTTGTGCTCGAATCGGGCGGAGGCTCCTACGGAACGACGCGGTTCTCCCTCCACGGCGAAAGCGGGCTACTGGAGAATCGCTACTCCCTGAGTGGCCGCTATTCGCGAATCGTGAGCGAGGGGTACCGCGAGCAGTCGTGGTCGAATCTCTGGTCCTACGCGTTTTCCGCCTCGCGCTTCGACGAGCGGATGACAACCCGCGTGAATCTCTACGGCGGGCCGGAGGAACTCCACCTGGCCTACTACGCGGTGGATCGCTCCTATCTGGACGGCCGCATCAGCGGCGACGCCGCGCACGACCGGCGCTTCAATCCTCTCACCTGGCGAAACGAAACTGACAACTTCTTCGAGCCGCACTATGAATTGCTGAATGACCTTCGGCTGAGCGAGAAGGCGACCTTCTCCTCGTCCCTCTTCTACTTCCCGGGGCGCGGCTACTACGACGATCTGCCGTACGGCCCCATTCCCCTCGCCAGCCGGCGGCTTCCGAATTACTTCGTGAACGACAAGATGCTCTACCCGGCGTCGTACTACGCTGACACCACCGGCGCCGGGCCGTACGAGGTGGTGGCGACCGATCTGACGCAGCGGCTCTGGGCGAAGAACAAGCACTACGGCTGGGTGCCGCGCGCGCGCGTCGTCCACGCCAAAGGCGAGGCGACGTTCGGAGGCGAGTGGCGTGAGGCCGATGGCCGCCGCTTTGGGGAATTGACCTGGGGTGCGGCGCTCCCCCCGGGAACGACGCCGAATCACGTCATGTACGACTACCTGGGACGCGTGAACGTTCAGTCGCTCTTCGCGCAGGAAGCGTACGACCTCCATCCAGAAGTCCGGGTCACGGGGAGCCTCCAATGGCGCCGCACCCGTTACGCCGTGGGGCAGGACCTCCTGAACGGCTATGACTTCAAGCTCCGGTACAGCGCGCTCAATCCGCGGCTAGGCGTGAACTGGAACGCCAGTGATCGCTGGAACCTCTTTGCCTCCTACGCGAGGGTGAAGTCGGAGCCAATCCTGACCGAGATTTACCGCGCCGACGATCCCACCGCGGTCCCGCTATTCCGCGTCGTGGATCCGGCGAATCACCGTTACGAGGACCCCCTCATCGATCCGGAAACGGCTACCGATTGGGAGGCTGGGCTCGGTTACACGAAGGGGAGTACGCGTCTTCGCGCCGCAGGCTACTGGCTTGATTTCCAGAACGAGATCGTCCCGAACGGGCAGATAGGGCCGCTCGGCGTACCGATCACCGGGAACGCGGCAGCCTCGACGCACCGTGGGATCGAGCTGGAGGCGGAGTGGAAGCACCGCTCGGGCCTGGAAGTCTCGGGGAACGTGACGATGAGTCAGAATCGCTTCGACGAATACCGCGAGTTCGCCGACTCCCTGACGTTTACGGACTACGACGGCAACAGCATCGCCGGGTTCCCCGGACGCCTGGCGAATCTCACCGTTGGCTATCGCCGCGGGCCGGCACGCCTCTCGCTCTCGCTACGCGACACGGGGTTGCAGTACTTGGACAACTCCGAGGACAACCGGAAGAATCCAGCCCTCCGCGCGGGTCCCGGCTATCAGCGGAAGCGGGTCGAGGCGAACACGGTCCTGAATGGCGCCATCTCGCTGAATCTCGGAGGTGTCGTCGCGCGAGGACTGGGCGCCAAGTCGCTTGAACTCGACCTGCGTGGGTTCAACCTTACCGATCTCCGGTACGAGACGGCGGGCTACGTCTTCTACGACGTGCCCTACTTCTATCCCGCGGCGGGGCGAAACGTTTTCGTGAGTCTCCGGGCGGGGTTCTAGGCGGCCATGGGCGGGCGGCTCACCCCGATCGATCTGGCGATGGTGGGGGCGTACGGCCTCTTTCTCCTCTACCTCGGCTACCGCCTCTCGCACGTGGCGCGCGGGAGCACGGCCGATTACCTCGTGATGGGACGGCGGCTCACACTCCCGTCGTTCGTCGCCACGCTCGTCACGACCTGGTACGGCGGCGTGCTCGGGGTGGGGGAGTTCACGTTTCGTTACGGCATCTCGAACTGGATCGTCTTCGGAGTTCCCTACTACATCGGCGCGCTCCTCTTCGCGCTCTATTTCGCGCGCCGCGCGCACCGCACCAAGTTCTACACGGTGCCCGATCTCCTGAACCACGCCTACGGACGGCCCGCCGCGCTGACCGGCGCCGTCGTCGTGCAGATCCTGAATTCGCCCGCGCCCTACGTCTTGATGCTCGCGATTCTCCTGCAGCTCCTCTTCGGCTGGGGCTTCCTCCCCGCGTTGGCGGTCGGGACGTTCTTCTCCATCGTCTACTCGCTACGGGGAGGATTCCCGTCGGTGGTGATCGCCGATCGCGTGCAGTTTGTTCTCATGTTTGCGGGATTCCTGGTGGCGCTTCCGTTTCTCGTGATGACGTACGGAGGGCTACCGTTTCTGCAGTCGAAGGTCCCCACGACGCACTTCGTGTGGCATGGCGGGAACAACCTCCAGTACATCTTCGTCTGGTATCTGATCGCGCTCCAGACGCTGGTGGAACCGACGTTCTACCAGCGGGCCTTCGCCGCCAAGGACGAGGCGACCGCTCAGCGCGGCGTACTGATCTCCATCGGCTTCTGGATGCTCTTCGACTTCCTCACGACCTTCACCGGCCTCTACGCACGCGCGTTGACGCCCGATCTGGCCGATCCGGTGTCGGCGTTCCCGCGGCTCGCGGCGGAGTTCCTCCCGCCGGTGATGCGGGGGCTCTTCTTCCTGGGGCTCCTGGCGACCATCATGTCGACGGTGGACGGCTTCACGTTCATCGGAGGCGTGAACTTCGGCCGCGATCTGATCTGGCGCTGGCGCCGGGAGCCGGACGAGGAGAACGTGAACCGCTATTCGCAGATCGGCTTCGTGGTGACCGCGCTCCTCGCGTTCGGGCTCGCGCTCTGGTTCCGGAGCGCCGTCGATCTCTGGCATCACGTCGGCTCGATCGGCGTGCCGGCACTCCTGATTCCGCTGATCCTGGTTCATGCCCCGAGGTGGCACGTGTCGCCACCCTGGGCCACGGCTTCCATGGTCGCCGGCGGGGGCGTGGCGCTCGCATGGCTCCTACCATCGCTGATCCGGGTGGGCGGAGCCTATCCACTAGGCCTGGAGCCGATTTACGTGGGTCTGGCGGCCAGCGCTTCCGTTTGGCTGGCGGGACTTCTGGCCGCGAAAAAAAGTAGGAACCAGGCCGCCCTTCCGGTGATCTAAGTAGGCAGAGAGCGGGTACCCTAAGCACCCGCTTCCCAATCGGTTAGCCCGGCCAGCCTCCGGCTGGGCGGCCGACTTGGGACGCAAACCCTACGAGACCGGGGTAGCGCTCGTGAACCGATCGATCCACGGACCGCAAGCCCGTGGAAACGCTCCCCGTCAGCGGTGCCTGACGGGGAGTTCTTTTTTGTCTTTCGGGCGCGGCCGACGTCACCGCTGTTCCGCCTGCGACCGCGTGCCGGTATCCTCCGCCCTCGTGACCGACAAACGCTCCAGACTTCCCTGGCGAGCGGCGATGCTCTGGGCGCTGCTCGCGCTCGCGCTCGCCACGCTCCATGCCGCGGTGACCGTGCGGCAGATCTCCCCCTCCAGCGATCTCTGGGACTACGCGCAGCAGGCGAGGCAGATCGCGCGCGGGGAGGGATTCACGTCGCTCTACACCTACCCGACGCTGCTGAGCGCGGAGGAGCAGCCGCCCTATCCGGTGCGGTGGCGGATGCCGCTCTTCTCGTGGCGGGGCGCGATGATGTTGCAGAGCGGGATGTCGCTGCCGGAGGGATACTTCGTTCTGGCGGCGTTGGCGCAGGCGCTGCTGGTGGGGATGGTTTTGCTGCTGGGGGCGCACTTTCATTCCGTGCGCGCGGGGGTGATCGCGGCGGCGGCGGCCATCGCGTGCCCGCTCCTGCTCGACTCGTTCAGTCCTGGGCTGAGCCAGGTTCCGGTGGCGGCGTTCGGGTTGGTGGTTTGGATGTTGCTGTTGCGGGGGCGGGGACTCCTGACGGCGCTGCTCGCGGCAGTAGTGGCGGCCGCGATCTGGTATGTGCGCGCGGAGTCGCTCTTGTTCGCGCCGATCTGGATCGCGGCGGCGTGGCAGGGGGCGAAGGCTGCGGGCGGTGACGCTGGCCCCACCAAGGCCGCCGCGCCGAACCCGCTCGCGCGCTCGATCGTCTTCGCGCTGGCGCTTGTCGCGCTCTGCGCGCCGTGGCCGTTCATCCTGCGCGCCATGAACGGCGACGCGGCACCCATCCAGGGCAATCCGATGCTCCTCTATACGCCGCAGTACCCCGGCTACGCCTCATCGCGTACGTATCTGGAGGCGATGCCGGGATACCTGGCGTACATCCTCGGCCACCCCACGACATTCGCGCTTCGATGGGTGAAGGACTTCATCGGATTTCTCGTCGACTTCGGCGCCGGCCTGGGCCCCATCGCGATCGGCCTCGCCATGGCAGGGCTCCTGCTCCGCGAATCGAAGGAGCGCCATCGCGACCTGGCGCCGACGCGGCTCTTCTTTTTAGCGATCGCGCTCCAGATCGCCGCGTTCGCCGCGCTGCAGCGAAGCCCGCGGTTCTTGGTGCCGGTCGTGCCGCTGGCGTGCGTGGCAATCGGGATCGCCGCGGTACCGGCGTGGGATCGGTTCTGCGGAAGGCGGATGCTGGTGTTGCTGTTCGTGCTCCTCATCGGGGAGCGCGCCGCGACGGTTGCGTTCGAGACGAGATCGGCGGCGCGGCGCTACCCGCCGTTGCCGGCGACCCTGGCGACGGCGCTACGCGAACGCGCCCCGGCGTGGCCGCGCGAGCAGCTACTCCTGACGGATGTTCCCGATTGGAGCGCGTGGCATCTCGATCGACCGGCGCTGCTCCTGCCGACGTCGCGGTCGATGGCCGCCGTGATGGAGGATCACCCGGTGGCGGCGATCCTACTTTCGCCGGATGCGCGGGCGCGCAATGTGGCGGATGGAGACTCGGCTTGGATCGGGGTTTGGGACCGGGTGGAGCCGATCGCGGGATTCCGCGGACCGACGATGCTGCCGGGCGGGGCGCGGTTGTATGAACGTTAGCCGGCGCGTCGCCCCATATTCACCAACGCCACGCCCGCGACAATCGGAACTCCCCCAAGCACCGCGAGCAGCGTCGGCTCCTCCCCCAGTGCCACCCACGCGATCGTGAATGCGATCGGCGGCACCAGGTAGAGCAGGCTCGCCGCGCGTGAGGCCGGCATCCGCGAGAGGATGTACGTCCAGGTGAGGTAGCCGATCGCTCCGGGGAACACGCCGAGGTAGACGATCGACCCGATCGCAGCCGGCGGCGCCACGCGCAGGGCTCCCCACGCTTCACCCGCGAAGGGCAGCAGGAACAACACCCCGAGCCAAACCGTCCGGCACGTCGTATCGAACGCTCCATGCCTCGCCAAGAGCGGCTTCGACACTCCGAACCAGGCGGCCTGCGCCACCGCGGCCAGGATCACGAGCCCGGCGTCGCCGTCCCATCGGAACTCTCCGCCCATCCCTCGTGCCACGAGCATCACGCCGCCGAACGCGCAGAGCATCCCGGCCCACCCCTTCCATCCTAGCCTCTCGCCGAGAAACATCTTCGCGAACAGGGCGGCGAAGATCGGCCCGGTGTTCACCAGGAGGCAAGCCACGCCGGCGGTGACGGTGCGCGATCCCGCGTTCAGTGCCGTGGCGTAGACGACGATCGTGAGGAAGCCCGCGATCGCGAGCCGGACCCATTCGGCGCGGGTTGGTGCGGGGGCCACGCGTGCCTCACGCACCGAAGGCTTCCGGTGGCGCCACCACCAGACCAGCGCAAGCACCACCGATGCGATCGAGAAGCGAACCAGCGCCAGCGAAGCAGGCGGAAACGCGCGCCCGGCGTGGCGAATCCCGGCGAATCCCGATGCCCACACGACCAGCGTCACCGCGATCGCGGCGAGCAGCGTGGTGCGTGAACCGCCCGAACGCACGGCGGGGGCAGACGCCGTCACTGGCGCCGCCCCCGCATCTGAAGAGCGCGAAGAGGAAATGGCTACTTCGCCCGC
>JANNMC010000035.1:0-54220 GCA_031397435.1 Candidatus Eiseniibacteriota bacterium | reverse complement strand
TCGCGCCCGCGGCCGAGTGGCTGCTCGACAACTTCCACCTCGTCGAGGCCGAAGCGGTCGAGGTTCGGAAGAACCTCCCGCCGCGCTACTATCTCGAGCTTCCGAAAGTCGCCGCGCGCGAACTCGCGGGCACCGCCCGTGTTCACGCCATGGCGCTCGAATTCATCCGCCACAGCGACGCGCGCTTCGACCTGGAGCGGCTGATTCACTTCATCGGCGCCTACCAGTCGGTGGCGCCGCTGACGCTGGGCGAGCTGTGGGCGTGGCCGAGCATGCTCAAGCTCTGCCTGATCGAGAATATCCGGCGGCTGGCCGACGAGATCATGGAGAGCCGCGAGGGCGAAGCCGAGGCCGAGATGTACTTCGGACACTTCGAGACCGCCAAGCCCGATCATTCGCTCCCGCCTCTTCCCGAGACGCTCTCGAACGGATTCGTGGTCCATCTCGTTCAGCGCATGCGGGAGCTTGGGCCGCGCGTGGGAGAACTCCGGACCGAGGTCGACCGCCGCCTCCAGGCGGTTGGACTCACGGTCGACGAGGCCGTGCGCGCCGAGCACCAGCGGCAGACGATGGGCCAGGCCTCCATGGGGAACTCGATCGCCGCCCTCCAGATGGTTGCCACGACCGACTGGAACCGCACGATCGAGCGGGTGAGCCTCATGGAACAGGTTCTCCGGCGAGACCCGGCGGGGGTCTACGGCCGGATGGACTTTCCGAGCCGGGACCGCTACCGCCAGGCTGTCGAGGAGCTTTCGGAGCCGACGGGGGACGCTCAGGTGCGCGTGGCGCTCCGTTCCGTGGAGAGCGCGCGGCAGGCGGCGGAGCGTGGCGAGGGAGAGCCGAACACCCATATCGGGCACCACTTGATCGGCGGCGGCCGGCGCGGTTTCGAGATCGACGTGGGCTACGTCCCCCGGTTCAAGCAGCGGATCCGCCGAATTCTCTTCGCCCAGAGCACGTCGTTCTATCTCGGATCCATCGCGTTCCTGACCGCGGCCGGCGTTGCCGCGGCCGTCGCCTGGTCGCGCGCCTACGGCGCGGGAGTTGAGCAGTTGCCGTGGATCGGCCTCCTCGCGCTGGTGCCCGCAAGCCAGGTAGCGGTCCTCCTGGTGCATCGGCTCGTGCACCGGATCGCCCGCCCGCGGCGCCTGCCCCGAATTGATTTTCAGCATGGCGTGCCCGAGGAGGCGCGCACGATGGTTGTCGTGCCGGTGCTTCTCGGAAGCGTCGCCGGCGCCCGGGCGCAGGTGGAACACCTCGAGGTCCAGGCGCTGGGGAACGAGGACCGCCACCTTCACTTCGCGCTCCTCACCGACTTCCGCGACGCGACCACGGCCGAGCGGCCCGAGGACGCGGAGATCCTCGCCGCGGTGATCTCCGGTATCGAGGCCCTAAACGCGCGGTATGGAGCCGGCGGGGGCAACCGCTTCTTTTTGTTCCACCGGCCGCGGCGCTGGAACGAGCGTGAAGGCGTTTGGATGGGGTGGGAGCGGAAGCGCGGAAAGATCGAGGAATTCAACGCGTCCCTGCGCGGCGGAGCCTCGTCGTTCCGGATCGCCGTCGGCGATGCCTCGATACTCCCCTCGGTCCGCTACGTCATCACGCTCGACGCCGACACGCGGCTCCCCCGCGAGACCGCCCGCCGGCTGATCGGAATCATCCAGCACCCGTTGAACCGGCCCCACTTCGACCCCGCGCTCCAACGCGTGACCCGGGGCTACGGGATCCTCCAGCCCCGTGTGAGCGTCACCATGACGAGCGCCGCGGGCTCGCACTTCGCGCGGGTCTACGCCGGGCATACCGGCGTCGACATCTACACGACCGCCGTTTCCGACTCCTATCAGGACCTGTTCAGCGAGGGGATCTTCACCGGCAAGGGCCTCTATGACGTCGACGCCTTCATGGCCGCGCTGGAGGGGCGCGTCCCCGAGAACGCGCTTCTTTCCCACGACCTGTTCGAGGGGATCCACGCACGGACGGCGCTGGTCTCGGACATCGAGGTCGTCGACGATTTCCCCTCCAGCATCCTGGCCCATGCGGGCCGACAGCGTCGATGGGTGCGCGGCGACTGGCAGATCTTGGCCTGGCTCTTCCCGTGGGTGCCCACGCGGCGCGGGCTGGAGCGGAACCGCGTCCCCGTGATCGGCCGCTGGAAGATCTTGGATAACTTGCGACGGAGCCTGATCGCCCCGGCGACTCTCGCGCTACTCGCCTCGGCCTGGACGTGGCTCCCTGGACCGCCGTGGGCGTGGACGGTCGCGGTGTTCCTGGGCATGTGCTTCCCGCTTTATTCGAAGGTCGTGCGCATGCTGAAGGGGCCCGCGCCGCATCAGCCCTCCGTGGTCTTCCTCCGCGATCTCTGGGAGGAGTCCCAAACGGCCGGCGCCCAGGTGTTCCTCGACGTCACGCTCCTCGCCTATCAGTCCTACGAGATGGTGCATGCGATCGCTCTCACCCTGATACGGCTCTTCTTCACCAAGCGGAGAATGCTCGAATGGGAGACAGCCGCGACCGCCGCCGCTCGCACCGCCAAGCTCTCGGGCGCGGACCGCCTGCGGGCATTCGCGAACGGCATGTGGGCGGGCCCCGCCGTCGCGGTTGTGATCCTCGCGCTCACGCTCTCGATGCGTCCCGAGGCGATCGGCGCCGCCCTTCCACCACTCGTGCTCTGGCTCTTCTCGCCGCTCGTCGCCTACTGGCTGAGCCGACCGGTGCCTCCACAGATGGCCGTACTGGAGCCGCGTGACAGGGTGTACCTGCGGCGAATCGCGCGGAACACCTGGCGCTATTTCGAGATCTTCGCCGGGGAGGAAGACCACTGGCTCCCACCCGACAATGTCCAGGAGAAGCAGGGACGGAAGGTGGCGCACCGCACGTCGCCGACGAACATCGGCATGGCTTTGCTCGCGACGCTTTCGGCGCACGACCTGGGCTTCATCGATGCGCGCGAGGCGCTCGATCGTGTCGAGCGCGTGCTGGACACGCTCGACGTCCTGGAGAAGCACGAGGGCCACCTCCTGAACTGGTACGACACGGTCAGCCTGGCTCCGCTCCTGCCACGCTATGTCTCTACCGTCGACAGCGCCAACCTGGCGGGCTCCCTCGTGGCGCTCGCGGCGGGGCTCAAGCGACTCGAGTCGAACCGGCCGGGCGGCTTCCGGCGACCCGCGGCCATCGCGGACACGCTTGCGCTCCTGCGCCACAGCCTGGACGCGCTCCCCGGAGCGGACGTGGCCGAGACGGTCGTGGAGCGCTTGGCGCCGGCGCTCCACGAGGTGGAGGTGTTCGAGGTGTCCTCCGCCGCGGTCCGGTTGGAGTCGCCGCGCGGGGACGCCGTGGGGAACCTGCTCGCCGACGCCCTCGGCGCGGCCGAGCTCGACGGCATGGGCGGACGCGAGGCCGAAGAGGCCGCCTTCTGGGGCAAGGCGCTGGTTCGGCTCCTCCGCGGCCCGATCGACGGCGGCTCCGCGGAGGATTGGATCGAGCGGCGAGGCGCGCTGGCGAATCGCGCGGAGCGGCTCGCCGACGAGATGGATTTCCGGTTCCTCTACGATAAGGACCGCCGGATCTTCTCCATCGGCTACCGGCATGCGGACACGGAGGGACCGGGGCGCCTGGACGCTTCGTACTACGACCTCCTTGCATCGGAAGCTCGTCTCGCGAGCTTCGTGGCGATCGCGAAGGGAGACGTACCGCCCGAGCACTGGTTCCAACTCGGGCGTGCGCTCGTTGGTGTCGCCGGCGTGCCTACGCTCGTCTCCTGGAGCGGCTCGATGTTCGAATACCTGATGCCGCTCCTCCTGATGCGGAGCTACCCCGACACGCTCCTCCAGCGCTCGTCGGAATCCGCGGTGCGCGCGCAGATCCAGTACGGGCGGCTCCACGGCGTCCCTTGGGGGATCTCCGAATCGGCGTACAACCAGATGGACCGAAGCGGGAACTATCAGTACAAGGCATTCGGCGTGCCGGAGTTGGGGCTGAAGCGCGGACTCTCCGAGGAGATGGTCGTGGCTCCGTATGCCACGGCGCTGGCCGCGATGGTCGTCCCCGCCGAGGCCACCCTGAATCTCAAGCGCCTCGCGCGCGAGGGGGCGGAGGGGAACTTCGGTTTCTACGAGGCGATCGACTACACGCCGCGCGAGGTCGCGAAGGACGAGGAGAGCGTGCCGGTCGGCGGGCAGGCTACCGTGGTCGAGGCGTATTTCGCGCACCACCAGGGAATGTCGCTGGTCGCGCTCGCCAACGCGGTGCTCCACCAACCGATGGTGGAGCGCTTCCACAGCGAGGCCCGCGTCCAGGCGACCGAGCTATTGCTCCAGGAGCGAGTCCCGCGGTTCGTCGCGGTGACGCGCCCGCGACCGATCGAGGTGACACGCCTGGCACCTCCGGTGCTGCCCATCACGCCGCGGCGATTCCGGACGCCGCACACCCACTACCCGCACGCGGCCCTTCTCTCGAACGGCCATTACGTCTCGATCGTCACCAACTCCGGCGGAGGCGGAAGCTGCTGCAAGGGGCTCGCGGTCACGCGACGACGGGATGACCCGACCGTAGACCCCGGTAGCCAGTGCCTCTACCTCCGGGACGTGCGGAGCGGAGCGGTCTGGTCGGCCGCCTACCAGCCAATCCGGCGCGAGCCAGACGAGTACCGGACCACGTTCCTTCCCGACCGCGTGGTGATCGAGCAGCGCCTGGAAGAGATCCACTCCAAACTCGAGATCGCGGTCTCGCCCGAGGACGAAGTCGAAGTCCGGCGGCTCTCCCTGACCAACCGGAGCAGCTATCAGCGCGAGATCGAGATCACGAGCTACGCCGAGGTGGTGCTCGCTCCGCAAGCCGACGACCTCGCGCATCCCGTGTTCGGAAAGCTCTTCCTGGAAACCGAGTGCCGCCCCGAGACCGGCTCGCTCCTCTGTACGCGGCGGCCCCGCTCGGCGGACGACCCGCGCGCGTGGGCGATCCACGTGCTCAGCATGGAAGGACGCGTGCAGAGCGCGATCGAGTGGGAGACCGACCGCGCGCGGTTCCTCGGCCGCGGCCGCGGCACCGACGACCCCGCCGCGCTCGACGGCCGGCCCCTTTCGGGAACCGTCGGCGCCACGCTCGATCCCATCTTGAGCCTCCGCCAGCGGGTTCGGCTCGCGCCGGGGGGGTTCGCGCGCCTCGCCTTCGCCACCGGCATGGCCTCGGATCGCGACGCGGCCGTCGCCCTCTGCATGAAGTACGCGGACCCGACCTCGGCGTCGCGCACTTTCGCCCTCGCCGCGACGCAGCTCGCCATCTCGCTCCGTTACCTCGGCATCCCGATCGAGGAAGCGCAGCTCTACGAGCGGCTCGCCTCGCGCGTCTTTCATAGTGACCGCTCGCTCGGTCCCCCTCCCGGGATCCTGGAACGGAATGTCCTCGGCCAGTCGGGTCTCTGGGCGCACAGCATCTCCGGCGACCAACCGATCCTCCTCGTGCGCGTGCTCGAGCCGGACGATCTCTCGCTCGTAAGCCAGGCGCTGCGGGCCCAGGACTACTGGCGCTTGAAGGGGCTCATTGCGGATCTCGTGATCCTGAACGAGCACCCGGTGAGCTATCGAAACGAGATCCACGAGCAACTGAACGCGCTCTTGGAGGGGGGACCGTGGGGCGCGTGGAAGGACAAACCTGGCGGGGCTTTCCTCCTGGCCGGGCACGGCATGAGCGGGGACGAACGCATCCACCTCTCCGCGGTCGCGCGCGCCGTGCTCCGAGGGGACGCGGGCAGCCTGGAAGACCAGCTCGATCACCCGTACCCCGAGCCGGTGTGGCCGCGCCTGCTCTCGATCGAGGCCGATGCGGACGTCGACCGAAGCGACGAAGGAGGCGAGGAACTCGAGGTCCCCAAGCTCACGTTCTGGAACGGACGCGGAGGCTTCACGCCCGACGGACGCGAGTACGCGATCGTCCTGAACGGGGCCGACCAGACGCCGCTTCCATGGGCCAACGTGCTCGCGAACCCAAATTTCGGCTCTGTTGTGACAGCGGCGGGGCTCTCCTACACGTGGTCCGAGAATAGCCGGGAGAATCGGCTCACGCCCTTCGCCAACGACCCCGTGACCGAGGCGACGGGCGAGGCGATCTACCTGCGCGACGACGAGAGCGGGGCCGCGTGGGGTGCGACTCCCGGCCCGATGCCCCGCCGCACGGACGCCGGACGCTGGGTCGTCCGACACGGCGCGGGCGTCACGCGCTACGCGCACAATGAGCGCGGGATCGGCCACGAGCTGGCGGTCTTCGTGCACCGCTCCGAACCCGTGCGCTTCGCGCTCCTCACGGTGACGAACCAGACGGCCCGTCGGCGCCGCCTGAGTCTCTTCGGCTATCAGGAGTGGCGGCTCGGCCCTCCGCGCGACGGGGAACAGATCCACGTTCGCACCGACTTCGATCCGGACACCTCGACGCTACTCGCCGAGAATCCGTACAACCAGGAGTTCCGGGGCCGTGTCGCCTTCGCGCACGCCGGGCCCTTGCGCTCCGTCACCGGCGATCGGACGGAGTTCCTGGGCCGGAACGGCTCGGTCGCCCACCCCGCCGCGCTCGAGAGGATCGAACTCTCGAACAGGTTCGGCGCGGGGCTCGATCCCTGTGCCGCGCTTCACGTCGCGCTGGAACTCGCCCCGGGCGAGACGCGGCAGGTGGTGCTCCTCCTCGGACAGGGGGAGAGTCGCGACGCCGCGCTCGCGCTCTCGCGCCGTTACGGATCGGTATCGGCGGCGGTTGCGGCGCTCCACGAGGTGGAAGAGCACTGGGACGGGATCCTCGGTGCGGTGCAGGTGCGCACTCCCGACGACTCTTTCGACCTCATGATGAATCGCTGGCTCCTGTACGAATCGGTCGCGAGCCGGCTCTGGGCGCGCACGGCCTTCTTCCAGCCCGGCGGCGCTTACGGCTTCCGCGACCAGCTCCAGGACGTCATGGCACTTCCGTTCGCCGCGCCCGGCCTATTCCGCGATCACCTCGTGCGGGCGGCGGGGCGGCAGTTCGCTGAAGGCGACGTGCAGCACTGGTGGCATCCCCACTCGGGCGCCGGGGTGCGGACCCGCTGCTCCGACGATCTCCTCTGGCTGCCCTTCGCGGCGCTTCGCTATCTGGAGACGACCGGCGACGTGAGTGTGCTCGAAGAACGGGCGGCGTTCCTCGACGCTCCCCCGCTCGGCTCCGAGGCGCACGAAGGTTACAGCCGTCCCGTGGCATCGAGCCAGATCGGGACGCTGTACGAGCACTGCGCGCGCGCGATCGACCGAAGCCTGACGAGCGGTCCGCACGGACTTCCCTTGATCGCCAGCGGGGACTGGAATGACGGCATGAACCGTGTCGGGCGGCTGGGACAAGGGGAGAGCGTCTGGCTTGGATGGTTCCAGGGGCGAATCCTGCGTGACTTCGCCACTCTGGCCGAGAATCGCGGGGACGGCGCCCGCGCCGCGCGGTACCGGAGCGAGGCCGCCCAGCTTGCGACCGTGCTGGAGATGGCGTGGGATGGCGAGTGGTACCGGCGCGCCTACTTCGACGACGGGACGCCGCTCGGCTCCGCGCAGAACGACGAGTGCCGGATCGATTCGATCAGCCAGTCGTGGGCCGTGCTTTCGGGCATCGCGCCCCCGGCACGCGCCGAGCGGGCGATGGACTCCGTGCGGAGTCATCTCGTTCGTCGCGATGCCCGCGTCATCCTGCTCCTGAGCCCGCCCTTTGACACGTCGCCTCTCGACCCCGGCTACATCAAGGGATACATCCCTGGCGTGCGCGAGAACGGCGGGCAGTACACCCACGCCGCGGTCTGGGTCGTGATGGCCGTGGCCGCGCTCGGAAGCGGCGACGAGGCCGTGGAGCTGTTCCATCTGTTGAATCCGGTGAATCACGCGCGCACGCCGACCGACGTGAATCGGTACAAGGTGGAACCCTACGTCGTCGCGGCCGACGTCTACGCCCACCCCGCGCACGTCGGCCGCGGCGGATGGACCTGGTACACCGGATCGGCGAGTTGGATGTATCGAGCCGGGCTGGAGTCGATCTTGGGGATCGAACGCCGCGGAGCGTTCCTGTCGGTCAAGCCGTGCATCCCCGCTTCGTGGCCCGGATTCTCCGCGGTGGTTCGCTTCGGCTCCGCGCGTTACGAGATCGAGGTCGAGAATCCCGAGCGCCGCTGCTGCGGGGTCGCACGGGTAGAGCTGGACGGCGTGGCCGTGGATCCGATGGCCATTCCCTTGCGGGATGACGGGAGCACGCATTCCGTACGGGCGGTGATCGGGGTGGAGAACTCCGATGCCCTGTGCGAACGGTCATGATTCACTCGTCGGGGCGTGGGGCACCCCGCCCGACGATGCGCGCCTACCTCGCTGGAGCCATGCTCGCGGCGGTCCTCCTCGGCTGCGGCACGGAGCACCACCAGGAGCCGCAACTCGAGTCCCCCGCCGCCGCCGCGCTCGCCGACTCCCTCCGCACCGCGCTGAACGAGCGCTTCAAGCCGCCGGTGGAAGTCCGTTACGGCAAGTTCGCCAATCCCGCCAACGGCGATTCGATTCCGGGGTATGTCGTCAGGATCTCGGCACCGTTCGAGATGGTCGCCGAGGATACGATTCCCCACGAGTGGCTGCGCGATCGCCTCCGCTCCGCGGGATGGACGCTCGAAGCCGAGGCAGACGGCCCGGACGGGGCCTCGTATCGGGCACTTTCGGACGCCGCCACGATCACGGTGGAAGCCGCTTGGGAGGATCTCCACGATCCGGAGGAGGTAGCCGACTGGTATTCGCTCACGCTCGGTATTCCCGCGAGGGCGCCGGAAGCATCCCCTTAGGCCCGGAGCTTCGAGCCTTCTACTCCAGATCTCCAGCGATCATCCCCCCTACCCCACGAAACCCGCGACCCCCAACCCGCGTAGTGTGTTCACCATCCCCGCCCTCGTGAAATGGAGGCTTCTCATGCACGCCAGACCCACCCACCGTACCCACCAACCCGTAGCCCTCGCCGTCCTCTTCCTCCTCCTCGCCGCAGCCCCCACCCATGCCGCCGTCACGCGAGCGATGACCGGCGAATACTCGGTCGACACCGCACGGCGGCTCGAACTCAGCATCCCCTTCGGAGAGATTCGCATCGAGGGTACTGACACCCCGGAAGTCCGCGTACGCGTCAAAGCCTCGTGCGACGGCGGGGGCGACTGTGGATCGTTTGTGAAGGGCCTACGTCTCGAATCGTCGAACCGCGGCGGAACGCTGCGCGTGAAGCTCGAACGACCAGACAACCACGAGGTATGGAACATGGAGCGCGATCACGATCGGCACGCCCGTGGCGAGCGGCAACGCGGCCATCACGACTCTCACGACAGCGACCTATCGATCGTCGTGGAAGTTCCCCGCTCGCTGCAGGTCGAACTCAACATGGGCGCCGGCGAAGTGAACGTGGAAGGGCTCCGGCGCGATCTCTCGATCGACCTGGGCGCCGGGGAGATCAGCGTGCGGATGCTGGAGCGCCATGTCGGCTCGGTCGATGTGAACATGGCGGTCGGCGAAACGACGATCCATCAGGGCGGAAAGACTCACGAATACGCGCGCGTCCTGGGCGGACCGGTCCGGTGGCGCGAGGGGAAGGGCGAAGCGGAAATCGATGTGAATGTCGGCGCGGGCGACGTCGACGTGACGCTGGAGTAGCCTACTTCAACAGCACGAGTTTCCGCGAGTCGCGGAAGCCTCCGGCGGTCTGGATCTCGTAGAAGTAGACTCCGCTCCCCAGGCGTCGGCCGTGGTCGTCGGTGCCGTTCCAGCGGACGGTGTAGGCGCCGGCGGCGTGCGGGCGGTCCACCAGGGAGCGGACCAGCGAGCCGGAGGCGTTGAAGATACGGATGGTGACCGCGCCCGCCGAGCCGACCGAGTAGCGGATGGCAGTCTCGGGATTGAACGGATTGGGCGCGTTCTGGAAGAGCCGGTTCGGAACTCCCGGCGACGCCCCCACCAGATCTTCTCCGACTCCGGTGGCGAAGTAGCAGGGGTTCATCTTGAAGTAGTTCTGCAAGGTTCCGGACGTCAACTGAAGTCGCTCCCCGCCCTCTTCGATGTTATTGAACGAGAATGCCTGGAAGACGACGCGCGCGCTATCCGACCCGAACGAGACGTATTTCGTGGCGTAGCGCGTGGCCGCCCCCAGATTGTTCGGCCACTTGAGGTAGAGGCCGGCTTTCCCGCCCAGGATCGCGGAGTTGGAGCTGGCGATCATGTCGAAATCGTCCACCAGGGGACAATCGGCGTTCGCGTGGAAGAAGCGGTTTGCGGTCGGCGAGCCGGAGTATCCCTGGACAACTGGATGGAGCGTGTCTTGCGGGAAGCTCTCCCACAGATCGCGGATGAATCGAACACCGAGCGTGAACGACATGAAGGAGTTGAACTCATCCCCTGCCCAGAGCGCGGTCGCGATGTCGTCACCGCTCATCCAGAGATTCCGATCGGCGCCCGGCTGCTGAATCCACGACTGGATCATCGCCTGGTCTTCCTGCCGGAGCGGCTGCGCGCTTAGGTTCCCCGAGTGCCAGATGATCGTCTTGTACTGGAGCAGGCTGCTGACCGTGGTGGGGGGCCAGTCGTAAAGTCCACCCGGCGTCGATCCGGCCGGCGTGTTTCCAATGAGGCTGCTCGGCCCATTCACGTCCCACTGGTCGAACTTGTAACCCAAGGCCTTCAGCGCTTCCGCGAAGTAGGGCTTCGGCTCGCGGCCCGCGAAGTTGTTGATGAAGAGAATCGACGCCAGACTGTCGAAGCAGGAGAGCACCGGATTGGTGGCGCTCTTCATCGGAAGGACCGACATCGAGAAGAACTCGTTGTTGGCGACGGCGTCCCAGGGAAGCAGCGTCGTCGTGTTCTGGCTGTCGGTCACCGCGAAGTAGTACTCGACCAGACTGTTCGACGGGTAATTCCCCGGCGCGACATCGGCGTACCGGATCGTCGGAAGCGCCGGCGCGGAAACCACCAGCGGAACTGCCTGGAACGATCCCCCGTTCACGCGGTAGTTCAGGAAGCCGCTCTTGTACCCGCGCGGCGTGGTGACCTGAACGACGGCGCTGTCGCCGAGCGCGCTATTGATGTTGTCGTTCTGGAAGAACGCCGACGTCTCGAAGGTGTCCTGGAAGAGATCCAGGTCGCGTTGGATGATGATCGGCGGCGATGTCCCCGTGATGCCGACCGCGACGTTGTCGAAGAAGGTGTAGACGCCGTTGGCCGACTGGCTGCCCTCGCAGTAGATCTGCCCGAAGTCGGTGATCGCGAGCTGCACCATGACCGAGTCCTTCCCCGAGGCGCCTGCCAGGACGACCTTCTGCCGCGCCCAATCCTTCGTGGCGCCGTAGTAGAGAAGTCGCGTGGGGTCGGTCCAGGCGCCCCAGTCGGCATCGCCGATGTTCTTCGACCGGTAGTTCATGTGGTAGTAGAAGCAGGCATTGAGCGGCAGGTTCCGGTAGACGTCGAAATTCACGACGACGCGGTCGGCCCGGTTCACTCCGACTGCCGGTGTATTCAGCAGGTTGTTGATTCGCGGAATCAACGACTGAACGACCGGATCCCAGCAGGTCCAGACGTTCGAGCGGTTGTCGGTGCATAGGTCTTCGGTGATGACGTTGTTCGAGAGCGCGAAGAAATCGCCCACCGGGGGGAGCACCGTCCATGACCAGTTTCCGATGCCGTTCTCACAGTTGTCGAAGAAGCGGACCTGCGTCCCCGCGCGAACCGTGATGTTATCGATCGTCCATCCATCGCCGTCGTAGAGCCCGTCGGCCGAGGAGAAGCCGATGTCCGATTCGAAGACGAAGCGGAAGTAGACCGGGAGCGGATTTTGGGGGTCCTGGTAGTACTGAACGCGAATCGACTCCGGAATCGCGACGCTGAACGTGTCGCAGCTCCCGTGGGTCGGAACCTCGCCGGTGAACGTCGCGAGTTCCACCCATCCGAACGTAAGGTCGAGGGCCTGAAGCCTGCCGTAGTCGTAGTCCTTCTCGGCGCTGAACGTGTGCCGGAATCCGATCCTTGCCGTGGTCCCCGCGGGAATCGTGTCGAGCCGGACGGAGTTCTCCAAGTAGTGAGTCCACGAATTCGCGTAGCCCGCGCGGTTGGAGTCGTAGATCCAGGAAGAGTCGACGATGCCGCACCACCACGCCTTCCCCTGGCAGGCCAGAAGGCTGTCGATATGCCACGCGGCCGGCTCTCCCGATGCGTCGGAGTGCGTCCATCCGCCGTCGTCGTCGAGCGGGCGCCCTTCGAGGCTATCGCTGAAAACGACGACTTCCTCGAGCGGAGGCGGGACACGGTGTGGACGGCGGGAGAGATTCTGGGAAGGTTTAGCGGGAGTCGTCCAGACGGGGAACTCTTCGCGCACGACTCCCCGCTCGAGGACAGGCGCCTTTTCCGGCTCTACCGGACGGGGTGCCGCCTCGCATGGCGCGGCGAATGCCGCGGCGAAGATGAGGAGGAACGCCCCCAGGAGGGCATTCCGACAGGTCGGGGTCGCCATGCGAACCCGATAATTGTATCCTACGAAGCCAACCCTCACCAATGACCAAATGACCAAGAACACACGCGCCGCCGATCCTTCGCGGGCCCTCGTCCCGATCTGTTTCTTCCTCTCGGGCGCGGCGGGGCTTGCCCTGGAAGTCGTCTGGTCCAAGTACCTCTCCCTGCTCCTTGGAAACTCGGTCCATGGCATCGCCACGGTGGTGGCCGCGTTCCTGGGGGGGCTGGGCCTGGGGGCGGCACTGGCGGGCCGGCGCGCGGCAAAACTCCGAAACCCCTTGTACGGCTATGCGATGCTGGAGGGGGTTGTCGGCATTCTCGCGCTCGCCTCCCCCTTCGCCTACCAGGCGGCCCGACCGCTCTTCTCGGGACTCTATGAAGCGCTGGGGGGCGCCGGCCCGCTCTTCCACGGCCTCCGGTTCCTCCTCCTTTTCGCCGCTCTCATGATCCCGACGATCGCGATGGGGGCCACCCTCCCCCTGATCGTGGAGGATGCCGCCCGCCGCCGGCCGCGCGAGGCATCGGCTTCGGTTGCTCGGCTCTACGCGATCAATACGGGTGGAGCCGTGGCCGGGACCGTGCTGGCGGGCTTCCTGCTGGTCCCCGAGTTCGGGCTGGCCCGCACCGCGATCGCCGCCGGCTGCCTCGATCTCCTGCTGGCTGCGGCGCTGCTGCTTGCCCGCATGCCCTCGCCGGCGCCTCGGGAGACCGCGCCGGACCCGGTGCCATCTCCCGCCGCGGGCGAACCTGCCAAGTCGCCGCCGTTCGCGCGATGGCTCCTCCCCGCGTTCGCGCTTTCGGGGATGGCCGCCATCCTCTATCAGGTCGCCTGGACCCGGCTCCTCACGGTGCCGTTCGGCGGGATCACCTACGCCTTCTCGGCGATCCTCGCGATCTACCTGCTCGGCCTGGCGCTAGGCGCGGCGGGCGCGGATCGGGCGCTTCGCCGCGTGCGGGCGCCAGTGGCGCTCTTCGGCGTGCTGCAGGTGGGGCTGGCGGCAACCGTGGCGGGCGGGCTCCATGCGCTGCAGCAGCTCCCCCACTGGCAGACGGCCGCCATCGCCGCTTCCGCCGGGAGTGTCCCGAAACTTCTGGCCGCCGAGGCGGGGATCACCGCGGTGCTCCTTCTGCCTCCGACCATTCTCCTCGGCGCGCTCTTTCCCGTGGCGGTCGCGGTGCGGCGCGCGGCCGGGTACGAAGCGTCCCGGGCGACCGGCGCCGTCTACGCCGCGAACACGGCCGGTTCGATCGCCGGCTCTCTCCTGACCGCCTACATCTTCATCCCGACGTTTGGTGCGCCGGTGGCGATCCTGGGCGCGGCCGCCGCGAACGCGCTCCTCGGCATTGGCGCGCTCCTGGGTGGCGAGCCGGCCGCGCGAGGGCGCCGGCTAGGCGCGGGCCTCGTCGTCGCGGGCGCGGTGGCGTTCGCCGTGGTGGCCATGCCCACCTGGAGCCAGGAACGAATGAGCATCGGATTGATCCGCCTCCTCCGCTCTTACTGGTTCGGAGGCGAGGCGATGACGCACAAGGTCATCGACGCCGTGGGAGCGCGGCCCGACCTCGGCACGCTTCTCTTCTATCGCGAAGGGCCGGTCGCGAGCGTCGCGGTGATCGAGACGCAGGGGCAGCGGACGCTCCTCATCAACGGCAAGGCGGACGCCACGACGGGCGCCGGCTCCGACATGAGAACCCAGGTGCTCGTGGGGCATCTCCCGCTCCTGGTCACACCGAAGGCGGCCGACGTCTTCGTCATCGGGTATGGAAGCGGCGTGACGACAGGGGCGGCGCTGACGCACGACGTGAGGGAAGTTCGCACCGTGGAGCTGGAACCGGCCGTCGTGGAGGCGGCCCCGTTCTTCCGCGAGAGCGCAGGCGACCCGCTGAAGAATCCGCGCCACCGGATGCTGGTGGAGGACGCGAGCCTGGTGCTTCGGTCGGAGAAGCGCGCGTACGACGTGATCGTGTCGGAGCCGTCGAACTTCTGGATCGCCGGAATGGGCGACCTCTTCTCCGACGACTTCTACCGCATCGCCGCCACGCGGCTTCGCCCGGGCGGCGTGCTTTGCCAGTGGGTGCAATGCTACCAGATTTCACCCGATGCGATCCGCGCCGTGATCCGGACGCTGGCGCGGACGTTTCCGCACGGGCAGATCTTCTACGTCGATTCGGCCGCCGATCTCATCATTCTCGCCTCGCCGAACGCCGAGGTGCCGCTCGACATGGCCGCGTGGGAAGCAGCCTTCCGCGAACCGACCGTGGCCGCCGATCTGGCGCGAGTGGGCGTGGAGCGGCCGTCCGACCTGCTGCGTTACTACCGGGGACGCCTCGACCGCGTGGCGGCGGAAGCGGGCCCCGGACCGGTGAACACCGACGACAACGGCTGGCTGGAGCACCGCGCGCCGTTCGATCTCCTGACGGCTCAATCGTCGGAGGAGATTCTCGGATGGAACGACGCGGCGGTGGATGACCTCGTGCGCTCGCTGCGCCATGGGAGCACGGAGTCGCCAGCCACGATGTCTTCGATACTGGAAGAGGCGGCGGCGCGCGCCACGGTGGCGGGCGATCCGGCGGCCGCCGAAGGCTTACGACGCGCGCGGCTTCAGATCGCTCCGCGGTGACACGACTTCGTAACCGTTTGTAACGCCGCTAGAGCCGGATGTGCCGAAACGTCTCCGCGTCGAACGAGTCGACCTGGATCACGTCGAGCCGCGCGGCGACAGCCGCCTTCACCAGCTCCGCCTCGGCCGCCGTCAGCACGCCCTTCTCCACCGCCGCGCTAAGGGCGCCATCGCCGTTCTTCTCCGGTTTGGGCAGGTGGCCCGACTTCAGCGCGTCGCGCAATTTCCGCTCCAGGGAGCGCGCGGCCAGCGCCTTCTCGTACGCGTCTTCCAAACGGCCAAGGCCATGATGCTCCTTCGACGGAATGAAGATGTCTCCCGTCAGCCTGGCTCGTGTCTCGCGATCGTCCAGGAGCGACTTCGCCACTTTCGATCCAAGCGAGTCGGAGGGCGCCTTCCAGCGCGGACCGAACGGGAAGACCGCCACGCGTAGCGCCCACGCGGCCGGACGGTTCGGCAGGTTATCGAGAACACCCACCAGCGCCGTCTGCGCCTTGAAGAACGCGTTGTCCATGGAGTACTGGAAGTAGGGGAATTCCTTCGCCGGCTGCCCGTCGTCCACGTAGCGTTTCACCGTCGCGGACGCGACGTACATCCAGGCAAGCGCGTCGGCCAGCCGCCCGCTGATCTTCTCCTTCCGCTTCAGTGTCCCGCCCAGCGTTGCCATCGCGGCATCGGAGACGAGCGCGAAGTTGGCGCTGGTCCGAGCCAGGCGCCGGATCGAGTCTCCCGCGGCTCCTCCGACCGGCGAGGAAGCCAGCGCGCCTCCCGTGAGTCCATAGACGAGCGAGCGGATGGCGTTCGAGGCAACCATGCCGAGATGCCCGAAGAGCGCGTGATCGAACGCGACCAAATCCTTCGCCGCGACGGCGGCCATCTCCTTCTGCACCCACGGATGGCACCGGATGGCCCCCTGGCCGTAGATGATCAGCGTCCGCGTGAGGATGTTCGCCCCTTCTACCGTGATGCCGACCGGCACGGCCATGTAGGCGCCGGCCAGGATGTTTCGCGGACCGCGCGAAATGCCTCCGCCGGCCTGCACGTCCATGGCGTCGTTCACCGCTCCGCGCATTCCCTCGGTCAGGTACGCTTTCACGATCGCCGAGAGGACGGCGGGGCGCTCGCCCGCGTCCACCGCGCCGAGCGTGAGCTGGCGCGTGGCGTTCATCCAGTAAGCCGAGGCGCCGATCCGCGCCAGCGGCTCCTCGATTCCCTCGAAGCGGCCAATCGGCATTCCGAACTGCTCCCGCACGGTGGCGTGCGCCGAGGCGACGCGCGCGGCGAGTTGTGCCGAGCCGGCCGCGAGCGACGGGAGCGCGATGCCGCGCCCCGCGGCCAGATTCTCCATGAGCATCTTCCAGCCCGTTCCCGCGTTCTTCGGCCCGCCGATGATCACGTCGATCGGGACGAAGACGTCCTTGCCGAATGTCGGGCCGTTCAGGAACGGCACGCCGAGTGGATCGTGGCGCAGGCCGACCTCGACGCCCGGGACGTTCGTCGGGAGGAGCGCGCAGGTAATGCCGGGCTCTTCCTTTCCACCCAGGAGCCTCTCCGGGTCGCGCAGCCGGAACGCGAGGCCGAGCACAGTGGCGTGGGGGGCGAGCGTGATGTAGCGCTTCGCCCAGTTGAGCCGAAGGCCCAGGACTTCCTTCCCCTCCCACATCCCCTTGCAGACGATGCCCGTGCTCTTCTGCGAGGTTGCGTCGCTCCCCGCCTCGGGCTCCGTGAGCGCGAAGGCGGGAATTTCCTCGCCGCGTGCGAGGCGCGGCAGGTAGTGACGCTTCTGCTCGTCGGTACCGTAGTGGAGGAGGAGTTCGGCCGGTCCGAGCGAATTGGGAATCATCGCCGTCACGGAGGCTGTGACACTTCGGCTCGAGATCTTTGTGATGACCGCGGAGTGCGCCGCGGCCGAGAACCCGCGTCCGCCGTATTCCTTCGGAATGATCATCCCGAAGAAGCGCTCCTTCTTGAGGTACGCCCATGCCTCCGGCGAGAGATCGCCGCGGCGATTCACGTCCCAATCGTCGACCAGACGGCAGAGCTCCTCCGTCGGGCCGTTCAGGAACTCGCGCTCCTCGTCGGTCAGCGGCTTCGACTTGAACGAGAGGAGCCGGTCCCACCGGGGATTACCCGAGAAGAGCTCGGCGTCCCACCAGACGGTGCCCGCTTCGAGCGCGATCCGCTCCGTTTCGCTCATCCGGGGAATGACGCCGGAGAGAATCGGCATGAGGAAGCGAGTCAGAACAGCGCGGCGAATCGGCGGCACGGCGAGGACGATAGCCGCCACGACAAACAGGAAAAGGAACGGCACGGAATCCCTCCTTGGGTTTGACGGTGGGGCGGGTCACCCCTCATCATAGCGCAGTACTCCATAGATCGTCCGAGCGGAACGGGGACTTTAACGGCGACAGGGGGTTGGCGGGTTTTCCTGGCCCCTCTGCGGGCGGTACTTTAGGCGTAGGCTGACCTCTCGCGATTCAGCGTAAGGGGTTGGCCCGGCAGCATCGGACTCAAGTGGGAAGTGAAGTCGGAATTGTGGCCATATGTGACGGCATGGTGGGGTCAGATTTTAAGTTTTACGGCACTTTGGCCCCACGAGCCTCGGCCCCTGCTTCCCGAAAACTCGTGAAACCAGTTCCCCACGCCCGGCCGTAAATAGATGTGTCCCCGCTCGGGGCGGAGACAACTGTTAGCTTCCTGACCGGCTTCACACGTTTCAACGATCCACCAGACTTGAGCATCTGACCCTTCGCGGCGTCCCCCACGCGCGCCACCCCGACAGGCTCGGTTTCAAATAAGGAGACGGTCTCGATGAATTTCCGTTCCGCACCGGCCTCGACAGCGCGTCGCCCCGGTTGCCGGCATGCGTCCGCCGCGCTGGTCGTGTTCTCGCTGCTCCTCACGCTCGTCGCCGCACCCGGTCACGCCCTCGAGAATTTCTCGATGACCGATTCGGGGGCTCAATATCCCGACTCCTCCGACGGCCGGAAGGCCGCCGACCCGACGATTCGCGCGTACGACGCCGGCCAGCAACGGATCCAGGTGGACGGCGTGCTGAACGACGCGGCATGGCAGACCGCCGAGGCGGGACGCGGCTTCGGGCAGTGGGATCCCGATCGCGGAGCGCCTGCCGCGGAGCCGACGGCGTTCAAGGTCGCCTACGACGAAGACGCCATCTACTTCGCCATCGCCTGCACCGAGTCCGATCCTTCGAAGATCTCCGCCAAGCTCTCGCGGCGCGATCGCTTCAGCAGCTCGGACATCGTGGCGGTCTACATCGATCCCTACCACGATCACACGACCGGCTATGCCTTCAAGGTGAACCCGCTCGGCGTGCAGCAGGACGTCTACGTCTACAACGACAACGAGATGGACACCGACTGGGATGCGGTCTGGGAGGCGGAGACCTCGCGCGACGCGCAGGGGTGGTACGCGGAGATCCGGATCCCCTTCAGCGCCATTCGCTATCGCTCGGCGCCGGAGATGACCTGGGGAATCAACGTCTGGCGCTACATGCACGGCCGCGGGCAGGACACCGCCTGGAAGACCTGGAGCCGCGACTTGAGCGGATTCGTGAGCCGCTTCGGAAACGTGACTGGCATTCGCGGCATCCACGCGCCGCGGCAGCTTGAGTTCCTGCCCTACGTGCTCCAGCGGGAGACCGATCCCTCGCTGGCCAGCAGTTCGTTCCAGAAAGACGAGTGGGATGGCTTCCAGAACGTCGGGCTCGATATGAAGTACGGGCTCACCTCGGATCTCACGCTGAACGCGACCCTGCAGCCCGATTTCGGCCAGGTGGAAGCCGACCCGGCCACGCTCAATCTCTCTCCCTTCGAGACGTTCTTCGAGGAGAAGCGCCCCTTCTTCATCGAGGGCAGCCGCTTCTTCCAGATGCCGAACTTCACGACCTTCTACTCGCGGCGAGTCGGCACGGGCGACGAGAACACGCGCATCCGTTACGCGGCCAAGCTGACCGGGAAGATGGTGGGCGGGGTTTCGATCGCGGCGCTCGCGGCCTCCACCGACATCACGCAGTCGGGCCAGGCGCACAACATCTTCAAGAGCGGCGACCGGCTCTCGCGCTACATGGTCACTCGTCTCGGCAAGGACTTCGCTCAGGGACGTCATCGAATCGGCCTCATGCAGACGGCCGCGTTCAACACCGCGGACCGTGCGACCTGGGGCGACCGCGCCTCCCGCGAGGCCTACACCACGGGATTCGACTTCGACCTCAACTCCAAGACGCGCGCCTGGAACGTGAACGGCTCGTTCGTCGGATCCGCGGTGAACTCCGAACCGCTCCCCTCGAATCCCCTTATGTCCGACAAGCCGAAGTTCGGCACCGGCGGCGAGATCACGTTCTCCCGAAACGCCGGCATTCAGCGCGGCAGCATCGGCGCCCGCTGGGAGTCGGACAAGCTGGAACTGAACGACCTGGGCTATCTGGAGGCTCCCGACGAGGTGGTCGTCTACGGCTGGACCCAGCGTCGTCTCAACCAAGACGGGAAGAGCAAGACGTTCAACAGCGGCCAGATCAACTACAACATCAGCCAGTCGTGGCTCTACGCGGGACGAACGGGACTCGACGCAACCACCGGCAACGTGGCGTGGTCCTACAACCCGCGCCACCGCCAGTACGGAAACACGAACGTCAACGGCTCCATGCAATTCAGGAATTTCCGCGAGGCGTGGTTCGGCGTGCAGTACAACGTCGAGGGGACGCACCGCTACGAAACGCGAGGGGGGCCGCTCTTGCGCGAGCCGACCACCTACGGCGGCTGGATTGGCGGCGCCACCGACAGCCGGAAAAACGTCCAGCTCCGGCTTGAAGGGAACCACTTCCGCGATACCGCGAAGAACGCCAGCGTCGAGATGGAGCTTGGCCTGACCTGGAACCAGAGCAGCGCCGTGAATCACGACATCGGACTGAACTTCGAGAACCACACGGACGACACCCAGTATCTCGAGACCGTCGATCTCGCGGCGCGGCCGGGCGGCCAGGGGATCGGCGGCCGGTCGTACGTCTTCGGCCGCATTCACCAGCAGACCGTCGATCTGACGCTCCGCTCGAATATTCTCTTCAGTCGAAAACAGTCGCTGGAGATCTACGCCCAGCCGTTCATCACCGTGGGCGACTATCACGAGGCGCGGGAGCTGGCGCGCCCCGATTCCTATGAGTTCACGCACTACAACGAAGCGGGATACAACGTCCGCGATTTCGATTTCTCCTACGCCTCGGTAAACACGAACGTGGTCTATCGCTGGGAGTACCGTCCGGGCAGCACCTTCTTCCTCGTCTGGACGCAGAGCCGCTCGGGCTACGAGGAGCGCTGGTTCTCCGCGGCGGGACCGACCGATTTCCGGACCAACATCAACACTCGGAATCTATTCCGGAACGAACCCGAGAACCGAGTCCTGGCGAAAGTCACCTACTGGCTTCCCATCTGACGTAGCCGCTCCCGTGGTGCTATAGTCCGGGCCTCGCCATGATGAAGGCTTGGATTCCAAAATCCATTCAGTCGCTTCGCGGCTACACGGTCGCGGACTTCTTCCACGATCTGCTGGCGGGCGTCACCGTAGGACTGGTGGCGCTCCCGCTGGCCATGGCTTTCGCCATCTCCTCGGGAATGCCGCCGCAGGCGGGGATCTACGGCGCCGTCGTCGCCGGCTTCCTCATCTCGGCGCTCGGCGGCTCGCGCACTCAAATCGGAGGCCCGACCGGCGCCTTCGTCGTGGTGATCGCCGGAATCGTCGCGCAGCACGGCGTCCTGGGACTCTTCATCTGCACCTTCCTGGCGGGCCTGATCCTCATCCTCCTGGGCGCGACCGGCATGGGCACCGCGGTGAAGTACATTCCCCGCCCGGTGGTGGCCGGCTTCACGAACGGAATCGCGGTCCTCATCGCCAGTACCCAGATCCGCGACTTCTTCGGAGTCCCGGTGGAGCACGCCTCGAGCGCGTTTCTCCCGCGATTTCGGGAACTCTGGGCCGCGCGCGCCTCGTTTTCCATGGAGGCGACACTTCTCGGCGTGGCCTCGCTCGCCATCGTCCTCCTGGTGCCGCGCCTCTTCCGCCGCGTCCCCGGCGCCATCGTAGCGCTCGTGGCCGGCACGGCCGCCGCGCTGTTTCTGGCCATTCCTGTCGAGACCATCGGGAGCCGATTCGGCGGAATTCCCTCGGGCTTTCCGCGGATCCAAATCCCGCCGCTCCGGCTGGAGTTGATCCCACCGCTCCTCCCCGCCGCGATCACGGTGGCGCTACTGGGCGCCATTGAGTCGCTCATGTCGGCCGTAGTCGCCGACAAGATGACCGGCGACCGTCACAACCCGAACACGGAGCTGGTCGCGCAGGGGATCGCGAATCTCGCCTCGCCGCTGGTCGGAGGCCTCCCCGCCACCGGTGCGATCGCCCGCACCGCGACGAACATCCGCGCGGGAGCGCGAACGCCGGTCTCGGGGATGATTCACGCATTGACGCTACTCGGCGTTCTCCTGGCCGCGGCGCCGCTGGCCAAGTGGGTGCCGCTCCCGACGCTAGCGGCCATCCTCTTCGTCGTCGCGTACAACATGGGGGATTGGGGGGAAATTCCGGAGATTCTGAAACTTTCCAAGGGAGACATCGCGGTCTGGCTGATCACCTTCACGCTCACGGTGTTTGCCGATCTCACGCTGGCAATGCAGGTCGGGATGACGCTTGCCGCGCTCCTCTTCATCCGAAAGGTCTCGATCACGACCGAGGTGGAAGAGGTGACGGAAACGGAGCTGGCCGAGGGGCGCGTGCACATTCTCCACGACCGCGCGATTCCCGAGTACGTGGCGCTCTATCGGATCCAGGGGCCGTTTCTCTTCGGCGCCACCGAGAAGCTCCGCGAGATGACCGACGACATCGATAGTCTGCCGCCCGTCGTGATCCTCCGCCTGAGGGACATGACCGCCATCGACGCGACAGGGCTCACCGCGCTGGAGGAGGCGGCGGACCGTCTGCAGCGGCGGCGCCGATCCTTGATCCTCTGCGGGGCGCGGGAGCAACCGGCGCGGCTCATGCGGCAGGCGGAGTTTCACCGCCACATCGGCCGCGAGAACCTCTGCTCCAATATCGAGGAAGCCCTGGCCCGCGCGCGGGTGCTTCACGAACAGGTGGGCCGAAACGCCTTGGCGGCGCTGGACGCCGTCCCTCCACCGGACTTGGACGCTCCCCGCCACTAACCGTATAACCTGCCGGGATGCCACGGGATACCGGCCTCAACAACCAACTCCTGAGTGCCGATGAATTCCAAGACCGGAGAAGTCGGGGGACCGATTCGGGAGAGGGCACGCGGGGGGGGATGCGAGGAATGCGAGCAGGCCGGGGATTCACATTGCTGGAACTCGTGATCGTGGTCACGGTCATCGGGATCCTAGCCGGCATCGCGATTCCCGCCTACTTTGGACTCGTCTCCAACACGCGCGCCGCACAGGCCGTTGCTGATCTGCAGGCCATGCGTGCCGCCGTCTACCTCTACTACGGAGACATGGGGCGCTGGCCCAACGAATCGGCGGCCGGCGTCATCCCCAAGGGGTGTGCGGCAAACCTCCCCAATAACTTCGCCCTCACCAACAAGTGGTACACCCTCGACTACGACAACTGGATTCCACTCCATCGCCGGGGGCGCGCGCCCGCCGGCACCACGACGGCGGTCGGCGTGTCGATCGTCTGCCGCGATCCGAAGCTTTTGATGCGAATCCAGAGCCTTATCCGGAACGCCAAGTTCTCGAGGATCAGCCGGACCAAGTACACGCTGGAGATCGCGACCCTCAACGGCTTCTAGCGAGGCGATCCCACCGTCCGACGATGGCGGGGTCCTTCATCGCGCGGGCCCCGCGGCGAAGCGCCGGAAAAAGCTGTCGCGCCGCCACTGCGGCCTCTTCGTCCCATCGGCCACCGCGCGTGTCAGCGCCAGCGCGAAGCGATCGTAGCGCGCCACGGCCCCCAGATCGATCGTCTGCGCCGCGTCGTCCGATGGTTGATGGTAGTGCGTACGTATCCAGTCCTCGGCCGCGGCGGCCGTGACGGAGTCGGTCGCGCCGGAGTCGAGCATGAGGGCCGGAATTCCCTTCCGGATGAACGGATACTGATCGCTCCGAACGAAGAACCTCCGCTCCGGCTTGGGATCGGGAACCACCTTCAGCGACTCCGCCTTCGCCACGCGGCGAAGCACGTCGCCGAGGTCCGACTCGTCGATGCCGTAGGCCGTGATCCCTCGGATAGGACGGATCGGAAGGAACATGTCGATGTTCAGGTTCGCGACGAGTTTCCGCCGAGGCACCGTCGGGCGCTCCACGAAGTAGGTGGCACCCAGAAGTCCCGACTCCTCTGCCGTGCTGAAGAGAAAGATGACGGAGCGCTTCGTCCCGTGGCCGGAGCGCTTCAGCATCCGCGCCACCTCCAGGAGCGTGGCGCAGCCCGACGCGTTGTCCAGCGCGCCGTTGTAGATGGAGTCGCCGTCGACCGGCACGCCCACTCCCAGGTGGTCCAGATGACCGGAGAGGACGACGTATTGCTCCCGCAGCCTCTTGCTCGAGCCGCGAATCATCCCAACGACGTTTCGGCACTCGGCGGGACGCACCGTGGAAGCGATGCGTGCGCGCAGGCGGTACGGAAGTTCGAAACGCGGGAGCCGTTCGCCCTCCGCGGCCATCGCGCTCAGGTCGCTGAAGCGAGCCTTTGTACCCTGGAAGAGGCGCGGCGCCTTGTCGGGATTCCAGTGAAGATTGATTCCTAGCCCCGGAACGTCATCGAACGGGGCCCCCTCCAGCACCAGCGAGGGTTGAAGCCGGGAAGGGGCAATGAGATGCCACTTCACCTCGGAGAGGGCACGAGCGGATATCTGGATCATCCCGATTGCGCCTGCTCGGTGAAGCGCCTTCCAGCGCTCGGCCCGGTAACTATGGTGGGCCTGGAGCGGGCCGTTCACGTCTTTTGGGGCGCCTTGCAGGAAAACCGCGATGGCACCCTTCAGGTCCAGGCCCTCCAGATCGTCGTACCCCGCCTCCGGGATCTGAAGGCCGTAGCCGACGAAGACGAGGCGCGCATTTACCGACGCAGCCGGCTGGAGTTTCATGGAGTGGAGCGCGTCCACGCCCAGCGTGAGCGGAATGACGCGGCGGCCCTGCACGAGCGCCAGGTCGCAGTTCGCCTCGTCGATCGTGCGAGCCCGGAGCGGGACACGCTGGAAATAGGTGCCGGAATCGCCCATCGGCTCCACACCGTAGCGCTTCAGCTCCCGCGCCACGTAATCCGACGCCTCGCGAAATCCCTGCCCCGACGCCTCGCGGCCGCGGAGGTGGTCATCGGCCAGGGCGCGCACGTGAGACATCCACTGGCTCTCGGCGGGGATCCCCTGACCGCAGGAAGAGACGATCAGGAGCGTGGCGAGGAGCGCCACTCCGGCGGCAAGGATGGTGATGGGAACGGCGCGCGACGTCATCGGTGCCGCGTCGTGGCTAGGGGCGGCGCGCCACGTCGCCGCGCTTCATGACGAAGGCGACGCGCAGGACGGCGGAGATGTCGCGCGTGGGATCGCCGGTGACGGCGACCAGGTCGGCGGTGAACCCGGGAGCCACACGGCCGATCTCCCGCGAAAGTCCCAGGAGTTCGGCGTTGGTCATCGTCGCGGCGCGGAGCGCTTCAGCCGGCGAGAGACCGGCGCGCGTGAGCCAGATGATCTCCTGCGCATTCTGTCCGTGCATGCTGTAGACGGCGTCGGAGCCGCAGGCGATCTTCACTCCCGCCTCGCGCGCCAGTTTCACCGAGGCGAACTGTTCCCTCTGGAGCGCGGCGAGGCGCTCCCGGTATCCGGGACCGTACTCCAGAGCGGCGCCGTTTTCCGTGTACCACTCCAGATGGTAGAGCGTCGGGTCGAGATAGATTCCCTTCCGCGCCATCTCTCGCACCGTGGCGCGATCGAGGCGCGAGCCATGCTCGATGGAGCGAACTCCCGCCTGCACGGCGCGGCGCGCTCCCTCGAGCCCCATGCAGTGCGCGGCCACCCAGCCTCGCGGGCTTGCCGCTTCGACGGCCGCGCCAAGTTCCTCCGCGGTGTAGAAGGGCGTGCCGGTCGTGTCGTCGTAGGTGCCGCTCGTCTGGTAGACCTTCACCCAGCCGTGGCCCTGGCCGAGGTAGTCGCGCGACTTCTTCACGATCTCCTCGCGCGTCGCGGCACTGCCGTCGGGAGGCCAGTGGATGTCGGGACGTCCAGGAAAGGGCGGATAGATGGCGCCGGCGGTGACAATCCGCGGCCCGCGCGTGAGTCCGCGCGCGATCGCCTGCCCGAGCGCGAGATCGACGTTATCCATCGCTCCCATCTGCCTCACGGTCGTGAATCCGGCGAGGAGCGCCTTCTCCGCGTTTCGCGCCGCCTCGAACGCGACGACGATCGGCGATCCGAGGTAGTCGTTCAGGTCGTTCGGCGCGCGGGTCGTGTCGCTCCAGAGGTAGGTCAGGTGCGTGTGCGCGTCGATGAATCCGGGGAGGAGGGTGCAACCGGGGAGTTCGATCCGTTCGGCGTCGGGACCCGCGTCGATCCTGGCCAGTCCGTGCGCTCCGGCGATCGAAATCGCGGTGATCTTCCCGTCCTCCACGAGGACCTGCACCGGACCTTCACGAAGTGCCTGACCGTCGAAGAGGCGATCGGCGGTGATGAGCGTGGCGCCGGCGGCAAGCGCCGGGCGCGTCGCGGCGAGTGGCGCGAAGCAGAGGGCGAGGAGCGCGGCGAAAACGTGCGCGCGGCGCATCACCGGAGGCGACGGCTCCCGGTCATAGCGGCGCCGGACGGCGGAAGCGCTCGCGCGCCTCGGCTTCGTAGTCAATCGGCGGGCGCGCCAGCACCTTCTTGAACTCGCGCACCACGAGCGGAATCCCGTCCTGGATCGTCCGGTATTTCGGCGTCCAGCCGAGATGCTCACGCGCTTTGGTGGAGTCGACTTTCGGACAGAAGGTGTAGGCCTCGTAGGCCCAGGCGCCGAGCATGGCGATCGCTTCCTCTTCGGGAATGGAGGTCGGCGCGGGCGCGCCCATCTCCTTCGCCACGAGCCGCGTGCATTCGCCGATCGTCGACGGCTTGTCGTCCGCGATCAGGTAGTCCTCGCCGTCGATTCCGTGCTGGAGTGCGAGGCGGTAGGCTGCCGCGGCGTCGCTGGCGGCGACGTAGTGCATCGTCTGCGTGCCGTCGCCCAGGATCATCGAGTGTCCCTGACTCATGGGACGGAGCACGCCTCCCTCGAACCAGCCGCCGAGACCGTAGAGGAACGACGGGTTCACCGAGATCGCCTTCAGGCCCTTCTTCCGCAACTCCTGAAGCACCGGAAAGGCGACGCGGTGGCGAATGCCGTAGCCGCGCCCGGAGGAGAGGGGCGCATTCTCGCGCACCCACCCTTCGGCATCGGGCTCGTACATCAGCGAACCGAACGTGTGGATGAACTTCTTCTTGTTGCGACGGCAGATCTCTCCGAACTTCTGGAGCACCTCGGCCATCGTCGCGGCGTGCTTCTCGGCATCGGCCGCTTCGATCTTCCCGGTGGAAAAGTCGGCGGGGAGCGCGAGGTGGATGACCGCGTCGACCTTGCGGATGGCGTTCTCCCACTCCTCGGGCTTCCGGATGTCGCCGAGAACTCCCATCACCGCGTACTCCAGCCGAGCGCGCGCGACGTCGTCGCGGACGAGGCCGTGCACGCGATAGCCGTTCACGACGAGATCGCGGCATACCGCGCGGCCGATCATGCCGGTGGCGCCGGTGACGAGGATGTTCTGCGAATACTCGTGAGTCGGATCGTACATGGCTAGCGCCCCCGTGCGCCGAGCGCCTTCCACCCCAGAGGGAGGAGGGCCGCGGCGAGGCCGATTTTGACGATGTCGCCCGGAATGAAAGGCCAGAAGCCGAGCGCCCAGACGTTCGAAGCGCCGACGAAGCGCGCCAGCCACGGTAGGGCGAGCGCGAAGATGGCGATGTTGCCGATGATCATGCTGACAGTCGTGCGCAGCGGCGTGCGATCCCATCCTCGCTCCGCGAGCCAGCCGCAGACGTAGGCGCCGAGCGTGAAGCCCGCGAGATAGCCGCCCGTGGGGCCAAGGAGTTTCGCCGGACCCGCGGCGGCGCCGGCGAATACCGGAAGTCCCGCGGCGCCCTCGGCGAGGTAGGCGAGGACCGCCGCCGTTCCACGAACGCGTCCCAGAAGCGACGCGACGAGGAGAACCGCGAAGGTCTGGCCCGTGACGGGAACTGGCGAGAACGGTAGCGGAATGGCTACTTGCGCCGAGAGGGCGATGAGCGCGCTTCCGGCAAGAACCAGCGTGAGGTCGTAGGCGAAGGCGCCGGCGCGGGACGCGTTGGCGGCGCCGGAGCCCGCGGACGATACAGCGGGCGGCCCAGCGAAGCCGGGGCGAATCAAGTCGGCAAGTACCATAGGGGGGAAAGTTTATCGCCCCATGGCCGAACAGACAAGCGGGTTGAGAACTGCTCTGAAACGAGCTCCTGACACCCCAGCTACATGTGAGATCAATGCGATACCTCGGCGTCGTCTTCGGTCACCAATCGCGCCCAATTACAGTACCCAGCCGTGCCAGCGCCAATCGCGTTGCCACCCGGGGCAGCCACGTGTGCGATCTCGTGCACAGGAACGGTCTCCGATTCCAATTCGGACTCGAGCGCATCGAGTCGCCTCCTTGTGCGAAATTGCGATTTCCTGCTTCGCTCGGAGATTCGGATGCCGCGGAAGCTACTTGCCCCTATTCGGCAGTCGATCCGCTTGCGCATCCGGAAACAGGCTGCCGGAGCGCGATGCCTGGAATTTGTCCGTTAGTGCGTAGACCGTAAACCATTACATATCAATATATTACTGGTCTTATGTGATTGTTATTCAAGTTATTGTTTCTAAAGATAACTTTGAGTAACATCCGTATACATGGACCCCCTCCGCAATCCCTTTTCGCCAGGTGCCGGCAGCCCCCCACCTGAACTCGTCGGACGCGATGACCTCATCGAGCAGGCGAGGATCGCGCTGGGAAGAATCAAGGCAGGGAGACCTGAGCAGAGCCTCATCTTGGTCGGCCTTCGTGGAGTGGGGAAGACCGTGCTCCTGAATCGCTTCCGCGAGCTGGCCGAAACTTCCGGATACGCGGCGACGATGATTGAAGCGACAGAGAATCGCCCGCTGCCGCACCTGCTCGTTCCAGTCATTCGGAAGATCTTGTTCGGGTTGGACTCGAGCGCCGAAACGAGCAGCAAGGTAAGGCGGGGCCTCCGGATCCTCAGAAGCTTCATTGGCGCGATCAAATTAAAGTATGGGGACATGGAGGTAGGTCTGGACATCGACCCGGAACGCGGCACCGCCGACTCCGGGGAGCTGGAGGCAGACCTCGGAGAACTCTTTGTCGCCCTTGGAGAGGCCGCCCGAGACCGGGATGCTGCCGTTGCGGTGCTCGTCGACGAAATCCAGTATCTCTCCGAAGAGGAACTGAGCGCGCTCATCATGGCCGTACATCGAGTTACTCAGCGACAGCTGCCTGTAGTGTTGATCGGTGCCGGGCTGCCCCAGCTTGTCGGCCTCGCGGGGAGGTCGAAATCTTACGCTGAACGACTGTTCCGCTTTCCTGAGATTGGCCCCCTCGGTCGCGATGACGCCATGGAGGCGATCCGTGGTCCGCTGAGGCGGGAGCATGTGACGATTCAAGACGATGCCATCGAGGATTTGATTCGCGTGACGCGCGGTTATCCCTACTTCTTGCAGGAGTGGGGATACCAGTCCTGGAATCTCGCGGCCGCATCGCCCATCGGCATCGATGTCGTTCGCCGGGCGACCGAGGTCTCGATCAAGAAGCTCGACGAGAGTTTCTTCCGGGTACGATTTGACCGCCTGACACCGCGCGAGAAGGACTACTTGCGCGCCCTCGCCGGCCTGGGGCCGGGGCCGAAACGATCCGGCGACGTCGCCGAGCAACTTGGTGTCAAGGTGCAGTCGATTGCACCGCTCCGCTCGGGACTCATTCGGAAGGGAATGATCTACAGTCCGGCCCACGGCGATACCGCATTCACCGTGCCGATGTTCGACGAGTTCATGCTTCGCACCATGCCGACCTGGGGCCCCCGCCGGTCAAAGGGGTAAGGCGGAGCAGGAAGGGAGAGCTCTGCGTTGCCTACTTCCCGCCGGCCTGGCGGAGACGCTGCTTCAGGAGTTCGGGGAATCCGAGGACCAGATCGAAGCGGTTCACATCGTCCTCGGTCTCGCCTTTCCGGACCGCCAGCACCCGGCCATCGGGGAGCACGGACATGTAGTCGCCGATGGTCTTCGCATCGCGCTCGTTCCAGAGTACGCGAGGGGCGGAGGCGGCCAACCGCGGCTGCGTCAAGATTTCCACCTGCACGAGCTTCCGTGCTTCGTTCATGAACAAGAGCTTCCGTCCGTCACGGCTCCACATGATCCAGGTGGTGCCGGACTTTCCGACCGGAATGCCCTCTCCCACCGCCGCCGTCCCATTCCATGCGCGAACGTAGCTCTCGAACTGTCCGCGTTCGTCCGATTGATAGGCGATGAGGCGGCTGTCGGGCGAGAGAACGGCGTTGGCGTGATTTCCCGGTTCTCCCGCGAAGAGCGATTCGGCATCGGCAGCCGAGGATGGCGGCCCGGTGGCCGCGATCGAGAGGACCTTGAGTCGGGCGCCCTTGACATAGGTGAGTAACAGCCGCGAACCGTCGGGTGTCCAGCAGGTCGGGATACAGGCACCATCAACGGGAACCCCGGCGAGCAGCCGAGGCGCACCGGTGCCGTCCGCGCTCATCGCGTAGATGCCGTCCCCCTCCGATCTCGCGGTTTGACTGTAGGCGATCGTACCCCCATCCGGAGACCACACAAGCGCGTAGCAATCGGCCCCTTCTCGTGCGATGAAGCGGCGCGCGGCGCTCCCGCCTCGCTCGGAGATCCAGATTTCATAGATGCCCGATGCCGTCGCGACTACCGACCCGGCTTTCGAGCCATCGGGGCTGGCGATGGCGCCGATCTCGAACGGCAGTCGCTCGCTCGACCAGTCGGTGCTTCGCCCTTCGGCGTCCAGCATGACGAGCCGGCGGTCCTTCCCCGTGAATCCCCCGGGGGCATAGAGGAGCGTGCCGCTCTCGGTGACATCGAAGGAACCGTGCGTCCACGCCGCAGCGATCTGTAGTCCTTCCAGGACCGCCACCGGGGAACCCTTCACCTCGAGCTTTCCGAGGTCGAATGGAACCGCGAACAGGGTCGATTGACGCGAGAAGAGCAGATGTCCCGTCGTGGAGTACCGAGGTGACCCCGCGTCGCTCAGAAGAATTTTCGCTTTCCCGGACTTCAAATCGAGTACGGCGACATCCTGGGAGTAGACGTTGCCGGCATAGCTGCTTGTCCCGAGGAGTACGCCGCGATCGCCTGGCAGACCCTCTATGAAGAGAACGCCGTTCCCTGCACCCGTGAGTCCGAGCTTGCGTGGTGGCGAGGGCGTGCCTCCGGCGGCCGGGATACGCACGTATTCCTCCCCGCGATCGACAGGGACAAGGACATCGCCCGACTCGAGTATCGCGCCACCTGCTGTCCACGACCGATCCCACCGCGCCAACTCCGAGGCAGGCGCGCTTCCGTCGAGCGGCGCTTTCATGAGCTTGAGGTCCGACGACCGCTCGGAGATCGGCTTGAGAAACAACAGCCACTTGCCGTCGGGGTAGGGCCTGAAGGTGGCCACTCGCTCTGTTCCAGCCAACGGCTCGAACGAGTCCCCCTCCAGGCGGCGGACATAGATCATCGGGATAGGCTCCTGGCCCGGCGCGGGCGTTCGCGGGACCGCCCGCAGCAGGAAGGTCTGCCCGTCGTTGGTGATCTGGAATCCCTGCGACACGAGTGCGTCCGGGATGGAGACGCCCAGGTGGGCTAGTCCACCCGCGGCCCCGCCGGAACCGCCGCCGCCAAGGTGGAGCGTGCTCCAGACGGCCACGGAGAGCACGGCGCCGAGCAGGAATGCGCCCGTGGCGATGAGATTTCGCTGCCGCTTGGTTGCCTGCGCGGCCGCTCTCGCCGCGGCCGGGTCCTGTGTCGTTCCTGCTGTGGCCCCTTCCGAGGATATGCCCGCCGCCGCCATCGCCGCCGAGGAGCGACCAGCCTTCAACTCCTCCAGCGCCAGTCGTGCGTCGCCGATGTCGCGCAGGCGCCGCTTCGGATCTTTCTCCAAGCATCGTGCCATGAGCGCGCGAAGCGCCGCCGGAGTGGCGGGCGGAAGTTCACTCCAATTCACGTCGCGCTCCAAGATCCTCGCGATCGTGTCGGAGACGGTTTCGCCGTCGAACGTCAGTTTCCCCGTGAGGCACTCCCAGAGGACGCAGCCGAACGACCAGATGTCGGTGCGGCGGTCAACAATCTTGCCGCGCGCCTGCTCCGGAGAGAGGTAGGCGGCCGTGCCGAGGATCACGCCGGGCATCGTGGCGGGCGTCTGCATCGTCGGAGAGTGAAGGAGCGTGGGCGAGTGGGCCGTGGGGCTCGTCGCGCTCGTAGGGCTTGCGGCGCTCGGCCCCTCGGCGACTTTTCCCTTCGCCAGGCCGAAGTCGAGCACCTTTGCCTGGTCCGAGGTCGTGATCACGATGTTCGCCGGCTTCAGGTCTCGGTGGATGATCCCGGCCTCGTGGGCCGCCTCGATCCCTGCCGCGATCTGAAGCCCCAACTCGATCGTGTCTGCCGGCGAAAGCGGCCCTCGCTGAAGGCGCTCGGCCAGCGACTCGCCTTCCACGTATTCGAGCGCGAGGTACTTCCGCCCTTCGCTCTCCTCGAGCCCGTAGATGCCGGCGACATTCGGATGCGTGAGCGACGCGAGCGCCTTCGCCTCCCGCTCGAAGCGCGCCATCCGCTCCGGGTCGGCGGCAACATCCTCCGGCAGCGCCTTGATGGCGGCCTGGCGCCCAAGGCGCGTGTCCTGGGCGAGGAAAATGACGCCCATCCCGCCACGCCCGATTTCACGGTCGATGCGGTAGGGGCCGATGGTGGAACCGGGGGTGAGCATGGTGGCGCAGGATAGCATTGATGGAGAGGAGATTCACGCGGATCGCCGTTTCGCGGCCGGTCCGGCTTCTCGGGCTGCTGAGCCCGATTCGCCGAACCGGCCGGCGCGATGCTTCATTCGCTATGGTTCGGCGGGCGGCTCCTGATCTCGATGCGCCAGGCGGTAGAGCGCGGGGAGCACCAGCAGCGTCAGGAGCGTGCTCGAGATGATCCCGCCGATCACCACGGTCGCCAGGGGACGCTGCACCTCCGCCCCCGTTCCGGTGGCGATCGCCATCGGCACGAACCCGAGTGCCGCCACCAACGCGGTCATGAGCACGGGGCGGAGTCTCGCGGTGCATCCGTTGAACAGCGCCGGGTCGAGGGCCACGCCCTCCTTTCGCAGGCGCTGGACGAACGAGAGCATGACCACGCCGTTCAGAACCGCGACGCCGGAGAGCGCGATGAATCCGATCCCCGCCGTGATGGAGAACGGCATCCCCCGCATCGCCAGGGCGAGCACTCCCCCGGTGAGGGCGAGCGGCGCACCCGTGAAGACCAGGAGCGCGTCCTTCACCGAGCCAAACGCCATGAAGAGCAGAATCAGAATCGATACCAGCGCGAGCGGGACGACGATCATGAGCCGGTTTCGCGCCGCGATCATGTTCTCGAACTGTCCTCCCCACGTGATCCAGTATCCCGTCGGCACAGTCAACGATTGCCCGACGCGCCGCTGCGCCTCCGCGACGAAACCTCCGATGTCGCGGCCTCGGACATTCGCCTGCGCCACGACGCGCCGCTTCCCGTCTTCGCGGCTGACCTGGTTCGGCCCCTCCTCGAGCCTGACCGAGGCGACCGCGCCGAGCGGGATGAACTCCGTCGTCGCGCCGGCGTGCCGCGTGGGAAGCGCCGTCGGCAGCATCGATCGTGGGGCCGCTTCCACGGGAATGGGGAGAAGTTCCAACCCGTGGATGTTGCTCCGAACGTTCTCGGGAAGCCGGACCACGATCTCGAATCGCCGGTCCCCTTGGAAGACCTCTCCCACCTCGGCGCCTGCGAGCGCCGTCCGCACGACCGATTGCACCTGGGCGATACTGAGGCCGTAGCGCGCGCAGGCGTCGCGATCGATATCAAGCGTGAGGATGGGGAGTCCCGTCACCTGCTCGACTTTCACGTCGGCGGATCCCGGAATCCCGCGAAGGATGTCGGCGACCCGATCCGCCGTGCCGAGCGCCACGTCGAGGTCGTCCCCGAACACCTTCACCGCGACATCGGCGCGGATACCCGCGATCAACTCGTTGAAGCGCATCTGGATCGGCTGCGTGTACTCGAAAACGTTGCCCGGCAGAAGGTTCAGCTTCGCCTCCATGGCGGAAACAAGGTCGGGTTTGGGCCGGCGGGGATTGGGCCACTCCTTCCTCGGTTTCAGCATGACGAACACGTCCGCTACGGCCGGGGGCATCGGATCGGTCGCGATCTCAGCCGTTCCGATCTTCGAAAACGTCCGCTCGACTTCAGGGAACGAGCGAATCGTCTTCTCCACGTCGCGCTGCATGGAGATGGCCTGTTCCAGGCTCGTCCCCGGGATGCGCAGAGCGTGGATCGCGACATCTTGTTCGTCGAGCTGCGGGACGAACTCGCTCCCAAGCCGGGTCGCGAGCCAGCCGCACGCCGCCACGAGCAGAATGGAGCCGGCCGCCACCGCCGTGCGCCGCCGGATCGCCCAGCGCAATGCCGGGGCGTAGAGGCGCTGGGCCCCCCGCAATACGGGGCTCTCCTGCTCCGCGATCTTCCCGCTGAGAAGGAGCGCGGCGAGCGCCGGAACCACGGTGAAGGCGAAGAGAAGCGCTCCCGCCAGCGCGAGGAGCACGACCTGCGCCATCGGGCGGTACATCTTTCCCTCGATGCCGGTGAGCGTCAAGATCGGCAGGTAGACGATCATGATGATCCCGACGCCGAAGAGCGTCGGTCGCGCCACCTCCGCGCTGCTGGCCATCGTCGTCTGGAGCCGCTCGTGCAGGTCGAGTCTCCGCCCCGCCAGGCGCTGTTGCTCCGAGAGACGGCGAACGATGTTTTCCACCATGACCACGGCGCCGTCCACGATGATTCCGAAATCGATGGCGCCGAGGCTGAGAAGATTGGCGCTGATCTTCCCGTGAACCATGCCGGTCACGGCGAAGAGCATCGAGAGTGGAATGATGAGCGCGACGATGAGCGCGCCCGTCACGTTGCCGAGGAGCAGAAAGAGGACGGCGACGACGAGAGCGGCCCCCTCGAGCAGATTGGCGCGGACCGTCTCCAGCGTCGCGTCCACGAGCCGCGTGCGGTCGTAGACGGTCCTGGCGACGATTCCCTGAGGGAGGGTTCGATTCACCGCCTCCAGCCGCTCGCTGACGCGCCGGGAGACGGTACGGCTATTCTCCCCGAGGAGCATAAAGGCGGTTCCGAGGACGACCTCCTCCCCGTTCTCCGTCGCGGCGCCGGTGCGGAGTTCCTGGCCCAGGCCGACCGATGCGACGTCGTGGACGTGGATCGCGACTCCGTTACGGGTTGCCACCACGATTTTCCCGATCTCTTCGGGTCCGGTGAGCCGCCCGGTCGTGTTTACCAGGTACTGCTCCCCCTTGTGGGCGATGTAGCCGCCTCCGACCGTGCTGTTGTTGCTCGCGATCGCGGCCTCCACGTCGTGGAGCGTGAGTCCGTAGGCAATCAGCCGAGGAGGGTCTGGAGTGACGTGGTACTGCCGGCGGTATCCCCCGATCGTGTTGATCTCGGTCACTCCGGGCACCGTGCGAAGCTGTGGCTTGATGATCCAGTCCTGAATCTCGCGGAGGTCTGTCGGGGTGTAGGGGGTACCGTCGGGCTTCCGAGCGTCCGCCTCCGCTTCCACCGTCCAGAGGAAAATCTCGCCGAGACCGCTGGCGATCGGCCCCATCCGGGGCTCGACGAGACCGGGCGGGAGCGCTTCTCGGGCCTCCTGCAATCGCTCGTTCACGAGCTGACGCGCGAAGTAGATGTCGGTGCCGTCCTTGAAGACGACCGTCACCTGCGAAAGCCCATATCGCGAAAGCGACCTCGTCGATTCCAGGCCCGGGATTCCGGCCATCGCCGTCTCGATGGGAAACGTGACCCGCTTCTCCACCTCCACCGGCGCGAGTCCTTCGACGACGGAATTGATCTGCACCTGGACGTTCGTGATGTCGGGAACGGCGTCGATCGGCAGGCTTCCAAAACTGAAGACCCCCAGGATTGCCACGCCGAGCGCCAGGAGGACCATGAGATAGCGCTGCCGGATGGAGAGCCGGATCAGGCGTTCAATGATCATGAGTCGCCTCGGACTTCCCGAGTTCCGCCTTCAGGAGATAGGCGTTGGCGACGACGACGCTGTCACCGGGGAACAATCCCTCCGTGATCTCCGTCCAGCGCCCATCGCTTCTCCCGACGGCCACCGGCTGAAGCTCGAACGAGGCGCCGGCGACGCGAAACACGCCCGGGCCACGGCTGGTCCGCACGACCGCCTCCTCCGAAACCGCAACCGCGGCGCGGAACCGCTCGACCGTCGCCAGCACGGTCACGTAGAGCCCCGGCTGCCATCGCCGCTCCGGGTTCGGAATAACAATTCGGCCGTACGAGACGCGCGTATCCTGTTCCAGAATCGGTCCCACGTAGGAGACCGTGCCTCGGGCCTCGAGCCCGTTGCCGGTGGAGGCCATGGCGACGGTCGCCGTCTGGCCGCGGCGAACCAGCCCGGCGATCTGCGGATAAAGCGCGAAGTCGACCCAGACCGTGGAGAGGTCGGCGATGGTGCAGAGGGGCGACATCTGGTCCACGGCTTGGCCGTCGATGGCCTCGCGGCTCACGACCGTGCCGCCGATCGGCGCGGCGATCTCGTACTCGGCGAGGCTCTCGTTGCTCTGAACGACCGCCACGAGGTCGCCCTTCTTCACGCTGTCCCCGAGCCGGACCGCCATCCGGCGAACGACGCCAGCGTACCGCGGATGAACCTGCACGACCGTTTCCCCGTTCAGCCTCACCTCGCCGGGAGTCTCGACCGTCACCGCGATCTCGCGGGCCGCGGCGGGCGCCGCGCGCAGCCCGGCGTGCCGGATCGCCTCAGGACTCAGATCGACGCGCCCCTCGCGCTGCGCGTAGCTCCACTCGTGGCGCTTGCCGCCGCGATCGAGCACGACGCGCGCCGCGAACGAATGCGGCTCCTCCACGGAGGCCGTGCTCCGGAACCGGTCTCCCTCGACGATGAAGCCGAGACTGTCCCGCCGTCCCCCGAACCGGTCGAGCGTGACGTGGAGCGATCCCTCCACCCGGTCGAGATGCTTCCCCTTCCCGTCGTAGAGGTAGGCGCGAAATTCGGGCGGAATCCCCTCCTCCGCGATGAGCAGTTCCAGGCGAAGGTCTTCCGCCTCGAAGAGTCTCCCTCCTCTCGGTCCGCGTACGACGTCCTCGGCGCCGCCGGCTTCGTGGCCCCCCTCCGCATCGGCATGGTTGGACGTGGCGGGCTTCCCGCAGCTCGAGAACACAAACAAGGCGGTCAGCATCGCGACGCCGAGCGAGATCGCTGCTTTCGTTCGTTTGAAGTCCTGTCCCGTAAAATTCATCTAGCGTCCTTCCGTCGCGTCCGGCGATCCACCGGCAAGCAGTTCGAGCACGGTTCGAGCGCGCCAGACATCGGCGTACGCCTCCACCAGAAGCAGACTGGAATCCAGGACGCTTCGCTGGGCCTCCAGTGTATCGAGGTAACTCAACCGCCCCGCGCGGTAGCCGCCGCGCACCAGGCGCAACGCCTCTTCCGCGCGAGGGAGCACCCCGTCGCGAATGGAGCGATACGCGTTCGCCGCGGCGAGCAGGAGGTCGTTCGCGGCAAGGGCCTGTCCGTCGAGATCCGCCGCGACGGCTTCGACGCGCAATTTCGCCGCGTCCCGATCGAGTTCCGCCGCGGACACCGTGCCGACCCCACCGTTCCAGAGCGGGAGCGGCATGCTGAGCCCGATCACGAACCCGACGGCTCCCCGCTCCTCCAGCCGGCGCACACCTGCCTCCACGGATGGATCGGGGACCCGCGCCGCGCGAGCCGCGCGCCACCGCCACTCGGACCCGCGCGCCTCGGCCTCGGCGCGGCCCCGGTCGGGGTGCGAGGCCAACCCGGCGCGGACCGAGTCGAGTGAAGGGCCCGGGCCGGCATCGGGCTCGGGCAGCGTGAGCGAGTCGGCTTCCTCGCTCGAGCCGTTCCACTGCAGGACGAGCCGGCGCTTCGCCACCGCGAGTCCGATTTCACCGCGGTGTTGCTCCAGTTCCTTCGTCGCCAGGTAGGTCGCGGCCCGGACCTGTTCGAATTCAGGAGCGGCTCCCGCGCGATGCCTGGCCTCCGCGGCGACGACGACTTCCCGAGCCTGCGCCACAGCGAGGCGCAGATAGGCGACACGTTGCTGGAGCATCCACGCCTCGAGAAAGCGCTCGGCCGCCTCGGCTTCCTCCGCCCGCTCGACGAGGGATGCGACGCCGCGCGACGCGTCGTGCTCCGCCGTCGCGACACCGAACCTCGCGGCTCGGTCGCCTCCCCACTCGAGCGTCTGGGAGATCATCAGAGAGGACTCGACGATGTCGCCGCCGAGTCCGCCGCCGAAGTTCTCCAGTCCGATCGCGAGTTCGGGATTGGGGCGCCGACCCGCGTCTCGGGCGCGGGAAGCGTTCGCGCGCGCATCCAACCGCGCGGCGGAGACGGAGCGATTCCGCTCGCGGGTGAGGCGAAGCGCCGATTCCAGAGTTAGCGGCGACTCGGGCGGCGCGGCCCCCGCCGGCGGCGCGGGCTCGACGACGAGTGCGGCGATCGCCAAGGCGATCGCGATGACGGTTCTGACGGGCTGAATGCCCGCGCATGGCGTGCAGAACAAGGTTCTCCTCCTGGGGTGCGAAGAGTCGGCGCGGGGGTAGCCCCCTGCGTCGAGTGCGTTAGGTTGTGGGAGGTCGCTAGGAGAGGAGGGCGATCAGCAGCGAATCACGACGGTGTGGCGGGCGCGACTCGATTCTACGGAGATGGAGAGTGCTGAGTGAGCGGCGGATTCATCGTGCAGGTCTCGGACACCGAAGTCGGTCTCGACGAGGGAATGTTGATTCAGGCTCGGCGACGTGACGTCTTCCCGCGGCGCGGGCGCGAGTGTCCAGAGCGGCAGTTCCAGATCGCGACACGGCCCGCACGAGGCGTTCGTCAGGGAAGCGCCGTGGACTCCGGCATCCTCGGGGGCGCCGGCGAGGCAGTCGACGAGCGAGGCGGACGAAAGCTCCACCGCGAGGTGTCCGTTCGAGCCGATGCAGAGGGCGCGCCCCGGCTGGTGCAGAATCCCCCCCAGGGAAAGGAGGATCAGGAGAACTCGAGAGAGGCGCTTCGCCGGGAGGGCTGACATGCGAGGTCTAGTGTAGGTTCCGGGTTCGCCCGACGTCAACGGCAACCGGGGGCACGGCCCTACGTCTTCTTCTCCTTCTTTTCCGCGGCCGGGAAGAGCACGTTATTCAGAATCAGCCGGTAGCCCGGCGAGTTCTTGTGGAGTGAGAGATCGGTGGGCGGATCGCCGACGGCGTGCTGATAGTCTTCGGGGTCGTGGCCGCCGTAGAACGTGAAGGTCCCCTTCCCGAAGTGCCCGTGGATGTACTTCACGTCGTCCTGCCCCGGCGTCTCCGCCAGGACCGTCACGCCCGGCTTCAGCATCGACTTCTCGAATCCGGTCGTCTGTCCCAGGAATCCCTTGATGGTCGCCACGTGGTCTTGCACCAGCATCGTCGGCACAGGATCCTGCTTCGCGGAAAAGTCGAACAGGGTGAACGAGTCGCCGAACTGGCCGCGAATCGTCGCCTTGGGTGTCGTGTCGATATTCGAGTACTCGTAGACCAGCGGGTTCGTCTCCAGTTCGAAGTTCTGGAACGCCATCGTCTCGGTGAAGTCGAGCTTCGACGTCGCTCGCGGGTCGACACCGTCGCCGTCGTACTCCTTCGCCACGATGTCGGTCTTCCCCGCGGCCAGCGCGATGTCGAACGTGTCCGTCCCTGAGCACATGGCGAAGAGGAAGCCTCCTTGCGCCACGTACGCCTTGATCGTCTGCGCCACCGACTTCTTGAGGTCGGAGACCTTTGCGAAGCCGTAGCGCCGCGCGACACCCTGGTTCTCGGCGACCTGGCGCTGGTACCAGTCAGCCGACGCGAAGGCCGCGTAGAATTTCCCGTACTGCCCGGTGAAATCCTCGTGGTGAAGGTGGAGCCAGTCGTAGTCCGCCAGCTTTCCGTCCATCACCTCGGCGTCCCAGAGCTTCGTGTAGGGAATCTGCGCGTACTCCAGCGCCAGTTGCACCGCGTCGTCCCAGGGTGGAGCGCTGGGTGGCACGTAGACCGCCACGCGCGGCGCCGTCTCCAGCTTGATTGTCTCCATGTTGTTGTCGGCGATCTCGGCTTGGATCTTCGCCACGTCGGCGTCGTTCACCATCTCGATCGTCACGCCGCGGAGCAGTGCTTCCTCGGGAAGCGCGGGTAGGTCGGGAAGAAGGAACGCGCCGCCACGGTAGTTGAGCAGCCACTCGCCGTGCACCCCGCGTTCCAGGGCCCAGTAGACCAGGCCGTAGGCACGGAGGTGATCCGCCTGCCCCGTGTCCATCGGGACGAGCACGCGAGCGAACGATGCCGCGGGCCACGCCGCCAGAAGGGCGCCGAACAGCAGCGCCATGGCCGTGCGCCAGGAGCGCCTCACTGCGGCATCCTCTTCCGGATCTCGAGTGAGCGCGAGCGCGCCTCCGGCGTGACCGGCGAGCGCGGATAGCGCTCCAAGATCACCTTGTAGTAGGCGAGCGCCTTCTGCGGCGGCTCGCCGAGTGCTATCGACGATTCGGCGGCGAGGCGAAGCGCGAGCGGGGCCAGGCGGTTCGCGCGAGCCGTGTCGGCGCCGGCCACCGCCCAACGAAGCGCCGTCGCATGATCGCCGTGGCCGTGCGCGATCTCGGCCAACATCAGATGAACGTGGTGTCGGACCTTGGCGCCAGGGAATCGTTCCGCGGCGGCGGTCAGCGCGACGGTCGCCGAGTCGGTCCTTCCCGCCACTCGGTGCGCGCGCCCCCGCGCGTAGAGCAGGAGCGGCTGATCCTCGAAGTCGCGCGCCTCCTTGATGAGGAGCGTGGCCGAGAGGGCGTCGTTGACCTTGAGATTGCGCGGGTATCGGCGCGCGAAGTCCAGGTACCCCTTCCTGGCCTCGTCGAACTTACCGGCCGCGAAGGCCGCGTCGGCCCAGCGGTAGGCCCCTTCGCCCATCGAGTCGGCGGGCGACATGGTGCCGAAGCGGCGGACCAGGGCCTGGTAAGTGCGGGGCAGCCCATTCAGGATGGAGTCGCTCTCGTCCACCTCGAACTCGCCTTCCAGCGGAACCGCGACCATGCCCGATTGTGGCGAGGAGATCATGATCTTCGGCCGCTGTTGTGGAGGCGGCCCCTCCTTCTTCGGTTGCGGAGCCGCAGCAGCAACGTTCGCGCCCCCTGATCCGGCAATGCAGACGGCAAGCACCACCAGGAGCGCCAGGAGCGAAGCGTGCGTGCGCCTCATCGCCCGCCCTGCTTCATCAGCGATTCCAGATACTCATCGACCAGCGCGCGGTACTTCGGCGTCACCGGATCGCGGCTCCCTTTCGCCAGGAGCGACGCCAGCGAGGGGCGCGCCTTCAGCAACTCCGGCGAGAGGGCGCCCGGCGAGGAGCGGACCACGTCCACGCCCGGCCGCGACATCCGCTTCTTCGAGTAGTCCCGCTTCTCCACGCTTCGCGGCGCGTCGAGGAGCCGGCTCAGGATCCGCTGCTGCTTGTTCACCGTGTTCTGATCGAGACGCCCGGCGCGGAGGTCCTGCTCCACGCCCTTCATCTCCTCCGCTAGGTCGCCCATGTTGCCGAGCGGCTTGCCGCTCCCCTGTCCCATCTTTGACATCGCGCCTTCCAGTCCGCGGCGAATCGCTTCCTGTTCCGCCGCCATGCGCGATAGCGACTCGCCGTCGCCCGGCATCAGGCGTCCGTCCATGGCGCCGGGCGTACCCTGCCCCGGCATCATTCCCATCGTCTCCTCGTTCAATCCTTGCTGCTGGCCCGCCAGCGACTGCAGTTGCTGCATCGCCTCGGACATTCCTGTCGACGACTTCGCTCCCTGCATCGACTCCTTCGACTTGAGGAGTCCCGTCGCCGCCTGGTTCAGCGCGATGCTCGACTCCTTGGTTCCCATCAGTCCGCCCAGGAGATCCTGCTGTGAATAGCGGCCAACGGCGCTCTCCTGGTTCTGCAGCGCGCGGCCCAGCGACTGCGCCACGTCGGGCGTGAGGAAAAGGGTCTGCTTCGAGATGTCGGCCACCCGTTTCGCCGCGCTCTGCGTCGTCTCCTCCAGCCCCTTCTGCTTCTCCGCCCGGTCGTCCACCGAACTCTCGTCGTCGCTCAGCATTCCCTGCTGCATCGACGCGATATCCAAGAGATCCTGCGCTGCCTCCTCCATCTCCTTCGCGATTTGGTTCTTCTTCCGCTCCCGGAATCCCTCGCGCATCTCGTCGGTCTTCTTCCGCGCCTGCTGCAGGCGCTTCTGGACCGACTTTGTCTTCTCTCGCGCCTCCTGCCTCTCGCCCTGGCTCATGGAACTCTCGGCCTGCTGCATCGCCTGCTGCATTTCCGGGGGGCTCATCTCCTGGCTCAGCTCCTCGGCCTGCCGCGCGGCTTCCTGGTCCATCGGGCGGAGGTCCTTCGCCAGGGAGTCCATCGCGGCCTTCTGCTCGGCGGCCATCTTCTCCAGCGCCTTCTGCGCCTCGGCGAGAGCCTTCGCTTCCTCGGGGGTCTTGGCGCGGGCGAGCGAGTCGTTCAGCGCGATCTGGCGCCGCTCCATCTCGGCAGCGCGTTCGGAGGCCGCCTCCATCCGTTCTTCCATGCGAATCTGCTTCAACAGTTCAATCGTTCGCTGGATGTTCTTCACGGCGTCGTCCTGCGTCACCTTGAAGTTCTGCATGGCGCGCTCGACGTCCTGCGGCTGCATGCTCCGGAGCGCCTCCTGGAGCCTTTGCATCGCGCGAAGGAGCGACTGGTCCTTGATCTGGCTCAGGAGCTGCTGGAGTTCATTGATCTTCTGCACCAGCTCGGCGTTCAGCGCGCGCGATTGCGACAGCTTCTCCGCGCTCTGCTGCAGTTGCTGCGCCGCCTTGTCGACCATCTCGCGGAGCTTCTGCTGGCCCTCGGCCGTCTTCTGAAGCTGCTGGCGCTGTTCCCACGTCATCTCGCGGGAGCGGCCAATGTCGCGCGAGAGTTCCTCCGACTTCTGCTGCAGTTCGCGGGCGCCCTTCAGCACGTCCTCCAGCGTCTCGATCGTCTCGTCGCGCTCCTTCTGCATGGAGGCGAGGATCTCGGTCGCGGAGGGAAAGCGAAGCCGCCGTTCGTCCGACCAGGTCGTCTGCGGCCCGTCGACGCCGTTTCCGTCCACCGCGCCGATCTGATAGGCGATCTCCTCGCCGGGCAGAAGGCTCATCCCCTGAAGCGGCCACGTGTACCGGATGGCCAGCTCCCGGCTTCCCGCCTTCTCCTCGTGAAGTGTTTCCACGCGCGGCGCGTCCTCGCGCGCGTGATAGCGAAGGAGAACCTTTCGCACGCCATGATCGTCGGTCACGCCGGCCACGATGGTCGCGGTCATGTCGCGCGAAACATCCTCGACCGAGCCCGGCGCGAGCACGGTCACGGTCGGCGGCCGGTCCGGAATGGCACGGAGGTCGAACGGGCCCAGATCGGAGCGGCGTCCTCGCGCATCGGTGAGCCGGATGGTGATCTGGTCGTCGGAGCGCATTGGAACGTCGAAGCGGACGATTCGTTCCCCGCGGATCCCCTCGATCCGTGCGCCGCTTCGATCGCCGATGAGCGTGGCGCCCGCGGCGTCGCGGTTCAGCGTCACTTCCAGGCGTGCCTTCGTGCCGCGTGGCGCCGCCAGATCGCCGGTCAGCGCCTGCATCTCCTCGGGCTTGAGTCCCGTGTAGGCGGGATAGTCGTAGCGAATCCGGTAACCGGTGGCGCGCGGCAGATCTCGAACGGAAAGGGCGTACTTCGGCGACTCCGCGTCTCCGGCGCGGACCTGATAGTGAAGATCCTCTTTCAGATTTGCCAGCCGCAGCTCGTAGACGCGTTCTCCGGGACGAGCCGACGCCAGATCCTCCTTCTCGTCGGCGTTCCCCATGGCGGCGTCCACCCACTCGCCGCCACGCCGCGTCAGGAGTATCGCGCGCGCCGTCGTGCCGCGGACGTAGGCTCGGACGACGACCGTGGCGCCTCCCTCGATCTCCTGCCCGCCCGGCGTGACGCGGAGCCCAATCGGCGCGCGGGGAGCGGATCTCGGATCGGCGATGTGGCCCAGAACGCGCGGCGTGCGCGGTCCGCCCGCCACGGCGGCGCCCGCGGCCACCACAATCGCGGTCGTCGCGATGGCGACCCAACGACGGCGGGCGGGCCAGGCGGCCAGGCGTTCCAGGCGAAGCCCTCCGGCCCGTTCCGTCGCCATGGCGATGGCCGCGTCGCGAAGCGCGGAGGAAGCGTCGACACGGGCGCGGCCGGCATCGCTGCCCGTTCCGGCCGCTTCGCGTTCGGCATCCCGGGACAGTTCCAGGGCGGTGAGGAGGTCGTCCTTCCGCTCGGGCTCGAGCGATCCGGCGGCGACGGCGATGGCTTCCGTGGTGAGGTGTTCGCGGAGCATCCGCCAGACGGCCGCCGCCACGAGGAGGGCGCCGCACGTCAGGAGCGTCAATCGGAGGATGGCGTATTGCCCGCGGTAGAGCGTGACGGCGAGCGCCACCACCAGCGCCGCGGCCACCAGCGCCGCGGCTAGCGCGACCAAGGGAAGCACGGTCCGTTCGGCGGCGCGCCGGAAGAGGGCGCGCCGCGCGCGGCCAATGTGGTGAAGCAGCGTGTCGCGGGCGGGGCTCATGTCAGTTCGTGAGGGCGTAGGTCGCGATGTTCACCGCGAAACGGAGCGCCGCCTCCCGCTTGTCGGCCGGGTCATCGTGGATGCCGGCATCCTCGATTCCGTTTCCGATGTCGGTGGCGTACGTGTAGAGCACCACGATCCGCCCGTTCCGAAGCACCGCGAAGACGTGCGGCGCACCACCGTCGTGTTCGTGCACCTTCGGCGGCCCCGCGGGAAATGGATAGGGATGCTTGAAGAGCGGATGCGTGAACGGAAGCTCGGTCAGCGGCGAGTCGGGGTAGAGCCGAAGCATCAGCGCGCGAAACGAGACGTCGAGGCCGAAGTTGTCGTCGGCCCAGAGAAATCCACCCTGGTCCAGGTAGGCGCGGAGCGATTTGAGTTCCTCATCGCTCATCTTCACGTTCCCGTGTCCCGTCATGAAGAGCATCGGGAAATTCCAGAGTTCCGGATCGGTCGCGGTGACGACCGCCTCCTTGTCGTGCGACGTGCGCACGTCGCCGCGTTGGCGGAGCGCGCGAAGGAGATTCCGGAGCGACGATTCATCGGAGTACCAGTCGCCGCCACCCGTGTACTTCAGGCGCGCCAGCGTGAAGCCGCCGGTCAGGTCCGGGCGCGGCCCGCGATTCTGCGCGGACGCCGGCAGCGCCAGAACCAGCGCCGCGGCCAGGATCAAGAGGAGCCGGCCAGGGTGAGGCGGAGAATGCCATCTAAATGAATGCTGCATAATCGTTTATCGGCACTCCGTACGATGGCGGGGAACAGGGGCTCCAGCGCGCGCTTCCGGTCCCTTCAGGATATCAGAGCCGGGGTGATCCAAAGCGGGCCGTATTCAGCAGTACATCGGCAGTTAGGCGCGGTTCCGGTAGGGGCGACGATTCTGCGGCCATAGAGGAAGCGGCGAGTTCGCGCTACCGCGCCGCCGGCCGCGCCACGAGGGCATCGAGCGCGGCATTCAGGAGGGCGTGAATCGCGGCGTAGTGGGGTGGCGAGACCAGGAGTTCCGCCTCGGGCGGAACCGCCCCCACTCCCTCGGTTCCCGTGGCACACGGGGATTCCGCCGCCAACATCGCCTGAACGCTCTTGTCCGTCGCCTCCAGATGAAACTGGAGCGCGAGAGCGAGAGCGCCGCCGCGCGCGGGGCCGCCTTCGAACTCGATTTCGAACGCCTGATTCGGACAGAGATCGGTCTCGGCCAGCCGGGTCGCTCCCTCCGGCAGATCGAACGTCTCGCCATGCCAGTGAAGCGGGGTGATCGTCGCGGGCATTGCCGCGAAGGTGCGCGAGCGCGCCGCCTCCGCCGTGACGCGGACCGCCATCCATCCGATCTCCGGCGCCGGCGCGGCGTAGACCCGCTTCCCCAGGGCCGCCGCGATCATCTGCGCGCCGAGGCAGATGCCGAGAAGCCGGCGATCCGCCTGGATGGTTTCTCCAATGAGCCGCTTCTCCTCCACCAGCCATGGGTGAAGCGCCTCGTCGTTCACGCTCATCGGACCGCCCATCACGACCAGCAGGTCGAAGTCGGCCACCGCGGGGAGCGGTTCTCCTCGATCGAGGCGCGTGACCTGAAGCGAATGTCCGCGCTCGTCTGCCCACGCGGCAATCGCCGCGGGCCCTTCGTGCGGCACGTGCTGGAGGGCGCGAACTCTCACCGCGCGCGCCCCATCAGCGTGTGCTCCAACGTGGATGTTGGATCGGACATCGAAAAGGTGACGGCCGCGAGCGGCTTCCCGGGGCTCTGCCCCGGATTCACGCAGACCGTCGCCCCGATCTGATCGTGGAAGCGGCCCGAGACCACGGGAGACTCGTGAATATGCCCGTGGAGCGAGAGCGCCGGCGCCCGGCGCTCCAGGAATCGGCGCGTCTCGCGCGAGCCGACGTGGACATGACCATGGAGCTGATCGCAGGCGGTTCCGTGGGGCGGCCCGTGCAGCATACAGATCACGCGCGAGCCGTCGGCGGGCCACCCGCGCTCGAGCCCCGTGAACTCCGCGGAGAGCGTTTCCTCCCGCTCGATTCCCACGAAACTGAAGGGACGCGAGCGTCCGGTCGTTCCGCTTCGAAATCCGTCCCAGCGCGTGGCCGGTCCCAATCCCTCCTCCCAGCGCTCCCAATCTTTAAGTGCGAAGGGACTCGCGGGCACGCAGGCGAGCCCGGCCAGCGACCAGCCGTCCAGGAACGGCGCGATCCGGCCATGCACATGCTTCAGTCGCGGCAGGCCGGCCCCTTCCAGCAGCGGCACGTGCGCCGACCAGTCGTCGTTTCCCATGATCCACCAGACATCGGCGCACGACGGCTCCGTGAAGTAGTCGTGGAAGAGCGGGAGAAGGAAGCGCTCGTAGAAGTCGCGCTGATCCGCGATCGAGCCATGCTTCGCCAGGTCGCCCCCGAGGAGGATGGCGCGCACGCCACTCCGCCGCGCCAGATCGAGCGTCTCGTGGTAGTGGGCTTCGCTGCCGTGGAGATCGGAAGTGTAGAGAACGTCGGCGGTCATGGTGGGTCGCGCGCCGACTCAGTCGTTCGCGCGAATCTCCGTCAGGAGCCAGCCCGAATCGGCCGCCGCCCGGGCTTGGAGAACGACTTCGACGTCACGCGTCCCGCGCGTCCCACCCCACTCGCCGCTCCATCGCGCCCACGCCCGCGCCGTCCGCTTCTTCGCGTTGACCTCCAGGCGCACGACGTGAAAGCGGCGCGAGACGACGAGACGAAGCTGATCGTGGATGAGGAAGGCGACGGCGCCCAGCGTCGGCGCGGTGGCGGGAGGAGAGCCCGGCTTCAGCGCCACGCGCACGATGGCGCTGTCGCAGAGCGAAGCCAGCGCGTTCGACTCGGCGCCGATCCAGGCGCGCTCGACGGCGGCAAAGAGCTGAACGGGAGTCGGCTGCGGAGCGGGGGCGACCGGTGCCGTGAACCCCGGGTCGGGCGCCGCGCCGACCGCGTGCGCGAGGCGTGGAGCGACGGCGGAAATCAGGAAGGTGGCGGCCAGGAAGAGCGTGGCCGGCCGGCCGGAGCCAAGAAAGCGGTGGAGGTGAAGTGACATCATCCCCTCCCGCGCAGCGCGGGGAAAAACCGTCGCGCGGCGGCTACTTCTTCTTGCCCTGACGCTCCAGCCAGAGCTGGGTGTCGAGGGCGAGGGCGCTCGCGACGAAGACCGAGGAGTAGGTTCCGAAGACGACGCCGACGAGCATCGTGAACGAGAAGTCGTGGATCACGTCGCCGCCGAAGAGGAAGAGCGCGAGGCAGGTGAGCGTCACGGTGAGCGACGTGATGACCGTCCGGCTCAGCGTCTCGTTCACGGCGATGTTCATGATCTTCTCGGGCGGTTCCTTCCGGAGCGCCTGCTTCCGCTCGCGGATACGATCGAACACGACGATGGTGTCGTTGATGGAGAACCCGGCGATCGTCAGGAGCGCTGCCACGACGGTCAGGGTCAGCTCGCGGTTCGTGAGCGAAACCGCGCCGAGCGCGATGAAGACGTCGTGGAAGAGCGCCGCTACGGCACCAAACGAATAGCGCCAGTCGTAGCGGATGGCGACGTAGACGAGGATCAGTCCGAGCGCCAGGAGGACCGCCTTGACCGCGGCGCCGCGAAGTTCCCCACCCACGCGAGGTCCGACCGTTTCAACGCGGCGAATCTCGACCGTGGAGCCTTCGTGCGACTTCTCCAGCGCGGCGCGGACCGCCGGAGCGGGATCCTTGCCACCCTCACCCGCGCCCATACGGATCAGAAAGTACTCGGGCTTCTCCAGGCGCTGGATCTCGGCGCCACTCATGCCGGCCCCTTCGATCGCGGCGCGTACGGCGTCCACCACGGGCGCCGGGGTCACGGAGACCTCCACCAGCGTGCCGCCGGTGAAGTCGACGCCGTAGCGTGGGCCGCCGTGGAGAACGAGCGATAGGATGGAGATGAGTACGCACGCGCCCGAAATGGTGTACGCGATGGCGCGCTTCCCCATCCAGTCGACGTTGATGTTGTGGAGGATCTGGAGCACGGCGCCTCCCTTAGATACTGATGCTGTTGACCTTGCGACGCAGCGACCACGCGTCGAAGATCATCTTGGAAACGCCGACGGCCGTGATCATGTTGATGATCAGACCGATCGAGAGCGTGACGGCGAAACCGCGGATGGGGCCCGTTCCGAACCACATGAGCGCCAGCGCGGAGAGAAGTGTCGTAACGTTGGCGTCGACGATCGTGCGATAGGCCCGCGCGTACCCCTGTTCAATGGCCGCGAGCACGGTCTTCTTGTTCCGGAGTTCCTCGCGGATGCGCTCGAAGACGAGCACGTTCGCGTCGACAGCCATGCCGATCGTGAGGACGATGCCGGCGATGCCCGGAAGCGTCAGCGTGGCGTGGAACCCAGCCATGCAGGCGAGGAGGCCCAGAATATTCAGGAGCAGCGCCATCACCGCGACAGCGCCCGAGAGCTTGTAGTAGACGAGCATGAAGAGGATGACCGCAGCCGCTCCGATCGCGCCGGCCAGGAGCCCCTGCTGGATCGAGTCCTGGCCCAGCGACGGTCCGACGGTCCGTTCCTCGACAACGGTGACGGGTGCCGGTAGGGCGCCCGATCGGAGAACGATGGCCAGGTTCTGCGCCTCTTCCTCCGTGAAACTTCCCGTGATCGAGCCCTGGCCGCGCGGAATCCGCTCATTGATGTTCGGCGCCGACTGGACGCGGTTGTCGAGCACGATGGCAAGCCGGCGTCCTACGTTCGCGCCGGTCACGTCGGCGAACGTCGCGCCACCGCGGCTGGTCAGCGTGAAGGAGACACCCGGCGCGCCGGGGCGCTGTTCGTCGAGGTCGAGCCGCATCTGCGCGCTTTGAACGTCTTTCCCCTGCATGAGGGGTTCCTTCGTCAGAACGTGGAAGACGCGGCCACTGCGGCCCTCACGCTCCGTGAGATGGGATTCCCAGGCGAAGGCGCCGTCGAGGACGAATGAGGAGTCGGCGCGGACCTGGTTGATCATTTCATCCACCGCGGCCACGTTCTCGCTCAGGACGAACGACTCGCCCCCCTGGCCGACCGATAGGAAGCGCGACGTGAGCGGCCGCACCAGCGAATCGGCGACGGTTGCCGCGCCCGCGACTGGGGCGCCCATCCGAAGCGCGAAGTACTTGTCGAGACGGTCGAGAACGGCCCGCTGCTCGTCGTCGCTCTTCACGAGCTTGAACTCGAGGAGAGCCGTCTGCCCGATCAGCTCCTTGGCGCGCCCCTGATCGAGAAGGCCGGGAAGCTGGACCAGGATACGGTTGTCGCCCTGCTTCTGAATGGAAGGTTCCGCCACGCCGAACTGGTCGATTCGGTTGCGGATGATCTGCATCGCCTGGTCGACGGCATTCTTCGCCTCGGCGGGGCCCAGCTTCGACTTGTCGACTTCCAGGAGGAGGTACATGCCACCCTGGAGATCGAGTCCCAGCTTGATCGACTTCTCGCGAAGATCTGCCAGTTTCTGGAGCCGCTGGCGGTCGTCCTCGTTGGTGGCGGAAGCCGGGCGCGCCTGAAGCACTTCCTGGCGCTTGGCGGGCGACAGGGCATAGAACTGGAACGTAGGCCAAAGCGTGTAGACACAGAGGGCCACGCCGGCCAGGGTGAGCATGAATTTTCGCTGATCGCTTTTCGTCACGGCTGCTCCTGTCGGTCCCGGAAACCGAAGACCTTGTCGGAAGTCAATCGAGACGGAAAAGGCTACTGGACCCCGAAGGGGAAGTCAATGGCGCGTTTACAAATGGGGGCGACACCGGGGAGGAGCCCGGGACGGGTGCCCCGTCGTAACGCGATCGAAATAGGGGCGCCGCAGGGCGGTAATGGGGGTGCAGGTACGCTTCTGCCATGCAAACGATGCGGATGGCGCGTGCTACACTACGGGACGTGTCGAAGACGGCCCGCTCCACCATTCTCGTCGTGGACGACGAGCCGGACATCCTCGAACTCGTCCGCTACAACCTTTCCCGCGAAGGCTACAGAGTTCTCGACGCCTCCGACGGCGAGGCGGCCCTGGAGCGAATCTATCAGTCGCCCCCCGACCTTGTGATCCTCGACCTCCTCCTTCCCAAGAAGAGCGGGATCGAGGTCCTGGAATCGATCCGGAGCGAGCCGCGCACGCAGTCGCTCCCGGTCCTCCTTCTCACGGCGCGAAGCACCGAGATGGACAAGCTGATCGGCTTCGAGCGTGGCGCCGACGATTACCTGACGAAGCCGTTCTCGCCCAAGGAACTGCTGGCCCGCGTCGGAGCGATCCTCCGGCGCACGCGCCCCGACGAGCCAACAGGCCCCGAGGCGGTCGGTCCTTTCCGCTTCGATCGCGAGCGCCATCAAGTCTTCCTGCGGCAGCAGGAGATTCATCTCACGCCGACCGAGTACCGCCTCCTGGAATATCTCCTTCAGCGCCCCGGAAAGGTCTTCTCGCGGGAGCAGTTGCTGGACAAGGTCTGGGGCCTTGGCTACTTCGGTGAGACGCGCACGGTCGACGTTCACGTCCGTCGCCTGCGAGCCAAACTGGGGAACGACGCCACACTCATCCGCACCGTGACCGGCGTGGGGTACTCGGCCGAAGTCCCCGCTAAGTAGCAGCCCGCCCTCTCTCCTCGCGTAGTGTATCTTGACCGCGTGGGACCCACCTCTCGCCGTCTCTACTTCTCGCTTCTGGGAACGCTTCTGGCGATCGCCATCGTCGCCGGGGTCTGGTTCACGCGCGCCCCGGGATCGCTCTCCCGCGTCTGGCTCCTCCTCGGCTTCGGTGTCCTGGCCACCGCGGGCGCCATGTACACCGTCATCGCCGCCGTAGCGCGTCGCCTCGACGCCATCGAACGCGTGGCCGACCGGATGGCGCAGGGCGATTTTTCCAATCGCGCCACGGTCGACGCCCACGACGACCTGGCGGGGCTGGCTCGTTCGTTGAACGAGATCGCGGATCGGACGGTCAACGAGCGCCGCCGGCTGGAGCGGAGGCGGGACGAGAGCGCCGCCGCGCTCGATTACCTCCCGCAGGGCGTCGCCCTGGTCTCCCCCGATCTGATCGTGCGGCACGCGAATTCGCGCTTCTGGGACGCGGTGGAAGTGGAACCGCCGCCGCCGGGAGCGCACCTCGCCGAAGCGCGGCAGCCGGTCTTGCTGGATGTGCTGGAGGAGGCCCGTCGTGCGGGGCGCGCCGTGACGCGCGAGGTGCCGCTTTACGTCTCCACGACTCGCGAGGTGGAGTTGAGCGTGGCGCCCGTCGGCGCGGGGAAGACACCCGAAGCCTGGCTCCTGACGGTGGAAGACCTCTCCCCCGAGCGGCGCGCGGCGGAGATTCGGCGCGAGTTCGTGGCGAACGCTTCTCACGAGTTGAAGACGCCGCTCACCTCGATCCTCGGCTATACCGAGACGCTCCTGCATGGCGGCCTGGAGGACGAGGAGCACCGCGCCAAGTTCGTGGAGACGATTCGCACGCAGGCTGTCCGCCTGGAGGCGATGGTGGACGACCTCCTCTCGCTGGCCGACCTGGAACGTCCCGACGCGGAACTAGCGCTGAAAGACTGGGACCTGGGCATCGTGCTCCGCGAACTGGCTCAGACGCTGGAGGACATGGCGGTTCGCCGCGGATTGAAGTTCGAGGTGGAGGCGGCGCCGGGAACCTTCGTTCGCTGCGATCGGACGCGGCTGGAGTTGGCGCTCCGAAACCTCATGGACAACGCCATCAAGTACACGGAGTCGGGATGGGTGCGCGTCCGCCTGGTGCCGGGACCGACCACCGTTCGGGTAACCGTCTCCGACTCGGGCCGCGGCATTCCACCGGAGCACCTTCCGCGGCTCTTCGAGCGCTTCTATCGCGTCGACCAGGGGCGCTCCCGGGCGCTTGGCGGGACCGGACTTGGCCTCTCTATCGTGAAGCACGCCGTGCAGTTACACGGTGGAACGGTAGGCGTGGAGAGCAAGGTGGAAGAGGGAAGCACCTTCTGGCTGGAACTCCCCCGCTCGGGGCCAGGCGCATGAGGCGAGCCATGGTTCGTAACATAATCGTAACAGTCGCGAAATGGTGATCCGTCCCACTTCCCCTGTATCGTCATGGTGTTCAGGAAAGGACGGGTCGCGTGATCGAAACGATTTCTTCACCTCCGGAGCTGACCATGGCGTTTAGCCCCGCGGCCGCCGCCGAGCCTGCCGCCCCCGCGGCGCTGGAAGCCGAGCGACTCTCCCTCTGGTACGGGTCGAATCAGGCGCTCTTCGGCGTCACTCTGAAGATTCCTCGCCATCGGATCACCGCGATCATCGGCCCATCGGGCTGCGGAAAGTCGTCGCTCCTCCGCTGCTTCAACCGGATGAACGATCTCTATCCTCCCATCCGCTACGACGGCACCATCCGTTTCGCCGACTCGAACGTTCTGGGTCCGGGGATCGATCTCGTCGAACTTCGCCGGCGCGTCGGCATGGTCTTCCAGCGCGCCAATCCGTTTCCCATGTCGATCTTCGACAACGTGGCCTACGGGCCGCGGCTTCAGGGCGTGCGGAAGAAGTCGGTGCTGGAGGGGGCGGTGGAATCGGCGCTCCGCCGCGCCGCGCTCTGGTCGGAAGTGAAGGATCGCCTGGGGCGGACGGCGCTCGGCCTCTCGGGCGGACAGCAGCAGCAGCGGCTCTGCATCGCGCGCGCGCTGGCCGTGGAGCCCGAAGTCCTGCTCCTCGACGAACCCGCTTCGGCCCTCGACCCTACGGCGACGGCGAAGATCGAAGAGCTGGTGCTCGACATCAAACAGACCGTGACCGTCGCGATCGTGACGCACAACATGCAGCAGGCGGCGCGAATCTCCGATCGCACGGCCTTCATGCTCTCAGGTAAACTTGTGGAAGAGGGGCCGACACAATCGCTCTTCACCAAGCCGGGCGAGCGGCTGACCGAGGACTACATCACGGGACGGTTCGGATAATGGAACGACACTTCCATCAAGATTTGGAATCGCTGCGCGAGCGGCTGAGCGAGATGGCGGGGCGCGCGGAGACGGCCCTCACGAAGGCCATGGAGGCAGTCCGCACCCGGAATTCCCGCCTGGCCGAAGAAGTCTTCGCCGACGATCCGTCGATCGACCAGATCGAAATCGAGGTGGAGGCGAACTGCCTTCGCTTCCTGGGACTGCAGCAGCCGGTGGCTCGAGATCTCCGCTTTCTGGTCGCGTCGATCCGGCTCTCGAACGATCTCGAGCGCCTAGGCGATCACGCCGTGAACATCGCCCAGGGAGCGATCAAGTTGAGCCGTTTGCCGGTCATGGTGGCGCCGGAGGATCTGGCGCGCATGGGCGAACGGGCGCGCGGCGCGCTCAAGGACTCGGTCTCGGCCTGGCTTCGCGGCGACCCGGTCCTGGCGCGGCGAGTCTGCGAGCGCGACTCCGACATCGACGCCGACAAGACCCACATCTTCGGAACGCTCTCGGCCAAGATGCTGAAGGATCCCGAGTGCGTCCTGGCGGCGCTGGAGTACCTGCTCATCAGCCGAAACCTGGAACGGGTCGGCGATCTGGCCACGAACATCGCGGAAGAGGCGATCTTCGTCGCCGAAGCGCGCGTGATCAAGCACCACGCCGAGGAAAAAACGTAGCGCCGCTACAGACCGCTGGCGGCGAACGTATCGCCCTGGCGCATGTCTCCGGTTTCGTAACCTAGCCGAAACCATCGCACACGCTGCGCCGAAGTTCCGTGCGTGAAGCTGTCGGGAACCACGGCGCCGGACGACCCCCTCTGCAGCCGGTCGTCCCCCACGGCGCCCGCGGCCGCGATGGCCTCCTCCAGATCTCCCGCTTCCAGGAGCTGTTTCCCTCGCTGCGTGTGGTGCGCCCAGACCCCGGCCAGGAAGTCAGCCTGAAGCTCCATCCGCACCGACATCTGGTTGTACTCCGCCTCGCTCATTTCGCCCCGCGCCCGCTGGACGCGTTCGCTGATTCCGAGGAGGTTCTGCACGTGGTGCCCCACCTCGTGCGCGATGACGTAGGCCTGGGCGAAATCGCCAGGCGCGCCGAGGCGATCGTGCAGGAGGCTGTAGAACGAGAGGTCGATGTAGATCTTGGAGTCCCCGGGGCAGTAGAAGGGACCCACGGCCGCGCCCGCCATGCCGCATGCCGACTCCACGCGATCCGT
>JANNMC010000383.1:0-1249 GCA_031397435.1 Candidatus Eiseniibacteriota bacterium | reverse complement strand
CCGCCGCCGCGCTGGGCGCCGCCGCGCGCGCAGCGGGCGCCGAGCTGGCGATCGCGCGCGACGGCGATGCGCGCTTCGAAGCGCTTCCTCTGCCGGTCGTGCGTGACACAGAGTTCGCTGCAACTGCAGCGTCACGCTGCGAGCCGCTCTCCGAGCCCGCCGCGATCTTGCTGCCGACCTCAGGCACCACCGGCGCCAGCAAAATCGTGGTGCGCTCGCTGCCAGGGATTTTGACGCTTGCGCGCTCGTCGGCTCGAGTCTTTGGCCTCGCGCGCGGCGATCGCAGCGCACTTGCAATCCCGGTCTGTCACTCGTACGGAGTCGACCAGCTGGTCGGCGCCCTCGCTGCTGGCGCTTGTGTCGACTTACATGAGGGCTTCTCGCTCGGCGCTTTGCGCCGCTCCTTTCGCGAAGACGGCGTCAGCGTCTTCCCCGGCGTTCCCGTGATGCTCGATGCGCTGTCGCGAGGCGATCGCTTCGAGGCGCCGGAACTCCGCTGCGTGTTGTCTTCGGGTAGCCCACTCGCGCGTCGCGTGTACGAGCGCTTTCTGGCGGTGTCGCAGATCGCGATCGGTCAGTTCTACGGCGCCAGCGAGTTCGGGTCCGTCTCTTATAACAACCCCGCCAGTTCGGAGTTCGACCCGATGGACGTGGGCGCACCATTCGGCGGCGCCGTGATCAGGGTGCTGCCGTACGACGCGGACGATCCGGCGCTCGAGCTTCCGCCGGGGGCCGAGGGCCTGATCGCGGTGTCCGGCCCCACCCTAATGGATGGCTATCTCGCTCACCCGAGCCCGTTACGAGGCGGCTTCTTCGTCACTGGAGATCTCGGCGTGCGTTCCGATCGCGGCGCGCTGCGAATCACCGGCCGCAGCGCGTTTGTGATCGACGTGGGCGGAAGAAAGGTCAACCCCGCAGAGGTCGAGCGCGTGCTGGCGTTGCACCCGAGCGTGCGCGAGGCCGTGGTGCTGCCAGGCCGCGGGACCGACACCTACGCCCGGCTCAACGCACTCGTCGTGCCCGAGCCAGGTGCGGATCCTGACGAGGCGGAGCTGCGCCGCTTTGTGCGCGAGCTCTTGCCGCCACACATGGTTCCGAGGCGCATCGAGCTTTGCCCCGACCCGCCGCGCAGCCCGAGCGGGAAGATCCAGCGCGCACAGCTCCTCGCGGCGCGGCCCCCGAGCTGACTCCCGCCGGCGCGCCCGCGGAGCGCGAAGAGCTAGTCGCGCGGTTCGACGGTGGCGCTTGC
>JANNMC010000367.1:0-2232 GCA_031397435.1 Candidatus Eiseniibacteriota bacterium | reverse complement strand
CGTGCGCTCCCCCGGCGCGAGAGGAGCGACGCATGAAGTCGCGCGTCGAGCATGCCGCGGTCGTGCTCCCGCGCGTCGTAGGCGATCTCGGCGCCCCAGGCGCGCGTGGTCCCATTTCGCGTGAGGTCGCGACGTACGGCGAGTCCGGCTCGGCCCTCGCGCCAGGTCTCGCGAAACGACGTATCGAGCGGCCCGATCGGCGTCATGGCGGGGCCCGCCCGATAGCGGAGGTCGCGTCCGGTGGCATGGAGCGCGCCGATCCAGAGCCAATCCGCCGCCGGACGCCACCGCGTCTCCCCTCCGATCGTCCAGGAGGGCTCGTCCCAACGCTGCCGCACACCGTCGACCTCGATGCCCGTGTGCTTCGTGCGCGCCACCTCCGCCCGCATGCGATGCTCCCACGCGCCGGCGCTCCGCTGAAGATGAACGGCGAGACTCCGGTCCTCGAGCATCGACTCTCCCGCGCGCTTTCGCACGACTAGGGAGTCGGGGTTGGGCTCGGCATCCTCGATACGCCGCGATGCCAGGTCTCCTTCGACCCAGCCCCGAAAGGCGCCGCGGCGAGGAAGGATTACGGCGGCGGCGTAGCGCGTGTCGGTCGCGCGCCACCAGGCCTCGGCGCCATCCGTCGCGCGGCGCGTGTAGGCGGCGGCAAGGCCGGGACCCAGAGACGGCATCACGAACCGCGCTCCGACCTGCTGGAGCCCGTCGTCCCCTTTCTCGTAGAGGAGGGCGCTTTCGGTCGCACCGAGCTTTGCCCCGCGTTCGAGAAGCGCCGGTTCCCACCATAGCGTGGCGCGCGGCGCCGCCGTGCCCCAGCCTGAGATGAGGAATGGGTCGCCGCGCGATGGCCCCGGCGATCCGATCGCCGTGGACGCGTTAGGAAGTCCAAAGTAGAGCGGGAATCCGGAGACGGGTGTTCGGTCGGTCGCGTGCGCACGCCCTCCCAGGAGCGGCACGCCGGCGTCCGGCGTCGAAAGCCGATCCCACCCCTCGCCCGGAAGCGGCATCTCGAGAACCTGGATTGCCCGTCGCTCCTGCAGCAGAAGCCTGGCGCTGGTTCGTCCATCCCGGCGAAGGCGATCAAAATCGAGGTCGCCTGGCGCGAGTCGCACCCTCGACGCCGCCACGGGGGTGTGCTTCGTCGAGTCGGGGGAGACGGCCGTCGAGTCGGCGGGGATGGCCATCGAACCGGCGATCGCGGAAACCTCCGCGCGCACCCCCGCCGACGCGAGGAGGGCGAGGAGAAGAGTCACACGGAGCATCGTGCGCGCGCTAGGCAACGGCATCGGAATTCCCCGCATGGCGCGCCAGCCAGGGACCGGCCTGACGTCCGACGACGAAGAAGATGACCGCGTTTGACGCGACGTGCTGCAGCGCGGGAATCGCCCCCAGCACGAGCGTCGCGGGAATCGAACCGAACACGAGCCCCTGCGCGACGTTCGTGAGTAGGTCGTACGCGAGCGTTCCCACGACTCCGACGAGGAGCCACGTCAGTGCCGATCCGCCACCGCTTCGCTCCAGCGAACCGCGCAAGAGACCACCCACCGCTCCGAGCATCCCTCCTCCGACGATCTGCGCCGCCAGCACCCAGGGATGAGGCGGCCCGTATGGATTCGCCACGCTGAAGACGAGTCGCGCGACCGCGCCGATCCAGGCACCCCAGACGACCCCCGTCAGCGCTCCCGATAAGACCGTGGCCACCGAGAATAGCTCCACGAAAAATAGAAACGGAAAAAGAACCATCTTGGCATAGCCGCAGGCGACGGTGAACGCGATGAGGGAGGCGCTACGGACGACGGTGCGCATGGGAGGGCGATACGAAACGGACGGTACCAGATGGCGCGGAGCGGCGCACGCGAAAAGAGAATCGTGCGCGGGGGTGAAGCCTTGGCCTGGCTAGGGTGTCCTGAGAGGGGTACGTGTCGACCCATTCCGCCACCCCGGTCATGCGCATCGAACACCTCCGCCGGGGTGCGTCCGAGTCGAGTACCCGGGAGAGCCGGTTCGAGAGCGGGTGGCTGCGGCCGCCGGTTGTGATCGCTGGCCGCGCTCGGCGGCCGCGCGGCTCTGTTCTGCGCCGAGGCGCGAGAGGAGATGCGACTGTCGGAGGATGCGGCATACAAGCGCATCCAGGCGGCACGGGCAGCACGGCAGTATCCGGCCTTGTTCGCCGCGCTGGCCGATGGCCGGCTCCACCTGGCTGCGGTCTGCCTGCTGGCACCCCATCTC
>JANNMC010000359.1:0-12545 GCA_031397435.1 Candidatus Eiseniibacteriota bacterium | reverse complement strand
GGTGCGCTCGTGGGTTCGAGCGGCGCCATCCTCTCCTACATCATGTGCCGCGCGATGAACCGCAAGTTCTTCGCCGTGATCGCGGGCGGATTCGGTACGGAGGGGAGCGCCAAGCCGGCCGCCGGGGGTGCTCAGCCGGCGGGCGACGTCGTCTCCATCAGCGCGACTGAAACCGCCGAGCTGCTGCGGGAGTCGAAGAGCGTCATCATCGTGCCGGGATATGGCATGGCGGTCGCGCAGGCCCAGCACACGGTCTACGAGATCACCAAGTTCTTGCGAGAAAGGGGTGTGAACGTCCGTTTCGGGATCCACCCGGTCGCCGGCCGCATGCCTGGCCACATGAATGTGCTGCTGGCCGAGGCCAAGGTGCCCTACGACATCGTGCTGGAGATGGACGAGCTGAACGACGACTTTCCGAAGACCGATGTCGCCATCGTGATCGGCGCCAATGACATCGTGAACCCCGGGGCTCAGGACGACCCCACCAGCCCGATCGCCGGTATGCCGGTGCTGGAGGTGTGGAAGGCGAGGACCTCGATCGTCATGAAGCGCAGCATGGCGTCGGGCTACGCCGGAGTGGACAATCCGCTCTTCTACAAGGAGAACAACCGGATGCTCTTCGGCGATGCCAAGAAGATGCTCGACGAGGTGCTCATCGCCCTCAAGAGCTGATCGTCACGCCGAACGATCGAGCGGCGTCGAATCCGACAAGGAGTTAGTGAGACAACTCCATCTTAAGAAACGCCACGGTTCGTTCCCACGCAAGCGTCGCGGCGGCTTCGTTGTAGGCGTCGGAGCGATCGGCCTCGAAGAACCAGTGCCCCGTGCCCGGGTAGGTGTGGAATGTGACCGGCCGCCCCGCCTGGCGCAGACGCGCTTCCAGGTCCCTCACGCCGTCCGCGGATTCGAACGCATCGGTTTCGGCGAAGTGACCCAGGTAGCTCGCCCTCGACCGGGCGAAGTCTCCGCCGCCGTTGCCATAGAAGATCACCACGGCGCGGATGTGGTCTGGCCTCTCCGCGGAGAGGCCCAGCGCGAAATAAACGCCCAGGGAGAGGCCGATCAGCCCTAGACCCGGGCCGGACACATCCGGGCGCCCGCTCATGAAACGGATGGCGCCTGCGATGGTGGAATTAGTTTGGGCCTCATCGAGTTCGCCGCTGAGCGTCTCCGCCTCCTCGATCGTGGTCGCGATCCTCCCGCCATAGAGATCGGGGGCGAAGACAACGAAGTTCTCCTTCGCAAGCCGCAGGCAAAGCGACCTCACGTTCTCGTTCAGCCCCCACCAGGCGTGCAGAACGATCAGGCCCGGACCGCTGCCTCTGTTCGGCATGGCCAGAAACCCGGCTGGCTGCGGATGCATCATCAACTTCGGCCTTCCCACACCGGACCCACCAGTGCCTCGAAGCCAGGGTTATCCCGAATCCCAGCCCACAGGGGCGACACGCGCGACCAGAGAATGAGAGGGTCGTGCTCGGTAACCGCCAGTTCCGCCAGACGCATCGCTTCCTCGTGCAGCCCTGCGGCCGACGCGGCCGTGGCGCGCCAGAAGGGCGAAACGAATTCGTGGCGGGAGCGCCCATCGAGTTCGTCGCGGACGGCCCGCGCCTCGTCGAGGCGCCCTGCCTTGCTATAAATCCAGGCGAGCAGCCCAAGCACCCACTGATGGCGGCCCGATTCCGCCAGGATCGCCGGCGCGATCTCGATCGCGTGATCGACGTGGCCGAGCCAGGCATGACTCCGCAACAGGTTCCACTGCGGGAAGAAGGAGTCGGCGTCGAGACTCACAGCGCGTTCGGCTTCGAGTAGCGATTCATCGTGCCACCCGCCGAGCCCAAGGATGTACGAGTGCATGGCCACGACCCACGAGTTCAGAGGATCGTCGTCAACCGCCCGCTTCACCTCGATTCGCCCCTGATCGACGGACAGCGACCCTCTGAAGTAGCCCCACAGGGCACGCTGCGCGCGGGCCCGGGCATGTCGCGGGTCGAGGGTGAGCGCCCGATTCCAGTGGCCATCCGCGAGGGCGAAGTTCCACTCGTACTGTTCCGCGACGCACGCCAGCGTCGCCCACGGCTCGGCTTGCTCCGGGTCGATCGCGATGGCCCGCTCCGCGAGTTCCTTGGCCTTCAGCGTGGCGCCGGCGAACGGGGCGGACCCGAACGTCGCGATCAGACGATAACAGTCCGAGAGCAATCCCAGCGCCTCGGCGTACTGCGGATCGAGCACGATGGCTCTCTCGATGCAGTCGATGGCCTGCGACAGGGAGCGGCCCCGCCTGGAGTGCAGGGCGCGCCCGCGAAGCAGCAGCTCGTAGGCCTCGGGATTTCTCGTTCCCGCGCGGCTCCTTCCTCGCTCGGCGTCGCCGTGGAGCGACACTCGCATGCGTGAGGCGATGCCGCTTGCGATCTCATCCTGCAACTCGAACACGTCGGTCATCTCGCGGTCGTAGCGTTCCGACCAGATCTGATACCCGTCCGCCACGTTCACCAGCTGTACCGTGATGCGGAGCCGCGTGCCCGCGCGCCGCACGCTTCCCTCCAGCACGGTGGCGACGTCGAGCTTCTCCCCCACCGTGCGAAGGTCCTCGCGCCGGCCCTTGAAGGCGAAGCATGACGTACGCGCCGCGACGCGCATCCCGTCGAGGTGCGAGAGCGCATTCAGGATCTCGTCCGTGACGCCGTCGGCAAAGTACTCATCGTCGGGGCCACTCAGGTTCTCGAACGGAAGAACCGCGATCGACTTCTCGCGAGCGGCGTCCCCCTTCGTCGCGCCGGTGGACGCGTCGGCCAGCTCGATTCGCACGTCGCGAATATCGCGCGGTCGCTCGTCCGCCTCTTTCCGAAGGCAGCGCTTCAAAACTTCCCGCGCCCGGGGCGGTGTGCCGGCGGGCAAGAGCGCCCAATCGGGTTCGCGCTCAAGTATCCTCGCGAGCAGGTCGGTGACGGTATCGCCGGCGAAGGGGGCTCGCCCGGCGAGACATTCGAAGAGCACGCAACCGAACGACCAGACGTCGCTTCGGCGATCGACGAATCGACCGCGCGCTTGCTCGGGGCTCATGTAGGCGGCGGTTCCCAAGATCGTGCCGGCCACGGTCGCGCTCGGGAGCGCGGCGATCGTGGGGGAATTGGCGGGGTCCGTTCCCGGCGCCACGACGGGATCGGTCTTCGCGAGCCCGAAGTCGAGGACCTTCGCCGTGCCCGACGACGTGATCATGACGTTGCCTGGCTTGAGGTCGCGATGAACCACTCCGCGCTCATGCGCCGCCTCGATCGCCGCCGCGATCTGGATGCAGATCGCCAGCGCTTCGCGAGGCGGCAACGGACCGCGCGTGAGCCGGGAGGCCAGCGACTCCCCCTCCACGAGTTCGAGGATCAGATGAGGAACACCCTCCTGAACCTCGAGGCCGTGGAGCGCGGCGATGTTGGGGTGCGATAGGGAGGCGAGTGTCTGAGCTTCCCGTTCGAACCGCGCGAGCTGCTCGGGATTCCGCGAGAACTCCGCGGGCAGGGCCTTGATGGCGACGTCGCGGCCAAGCCTCGAGTCGCGGGCCCGGTACACCTCCCCCATGCCGCCCGCGCCAAGCGAGGCGACGATCTCATAGGGGCCGAGGCGGGTTCCGGGGACGAGGGCCATGGGTCGCCACTTTAGCCGGGAGGAGGCCCCCGCGTCATCTGGAACGATTCCCCCTACTTCAGCAGTGCCATCTTCCTCGACAACCGCGGGGATCCGTCGACGCTGAGCCGGTAGAGATAGATCCCCGAACCGACGCGGCTCCCACGATCGTCCTTCCCGTCCCACTCGACCCATCCAGGCCCGGCCCGGCTTGGACCATTGAGAAGTGTCGCGATCAGGCGCCCGGAAACATCGAAGACGTCCAGTCGCGCGGCGGCGGCGCGCGGCAGCTCGAACTCCAGCCGCGTCCGGGGATTGAACGGGTTGGGCCTCGCGGGGCGAAGCGCCAACCGGTAGCGCGGCGCGGGATCGGCCCCTGTGACGGGCGCGTGAACAACCTGAAACTGCCGCATCATCTCGTGGTCCTCGTGCTCCAGGATGTGGCAGTGGTAGGCATAACGGCCCGCGAAGTCCTCAAAGCGCGCAATTACCCGCAGCACCTCGTTCGGATTCACCGGCGCGGTATCCTTCCACCCCGCCTCAGGGGGCGTTGGCGGACTAGGAGAGCCGACCAGCAGGATCGAGTCGCCCTGCATCACGAACGGCTGCCTGTCGAGAATCTGAAATTCGACCAGATGAAGGTGCATCGGATGCACCGACTCCGAGTGATTGATGAAGCGCCAGATCTCCGTCGTCCCGAGCACCGGGAATTCCGTCACGTCGTCCCAGTGCATGCCGTTGATCGTCCAGTTCTGGCCCCCACACGGTCCCGGCGACGCCGTCCTCGCCAGTTCGAAGTCACGCGACTGAACGGATTCGGACTCGAGGATGCGGGTAACGGGCCTCAAGGACCCCGGGAGACCCGCCGTATGCCCGGGCGCCGCCTGAACAATAAACTTCATGATGTCCTCGAGCGCCGGGTGCATCGGATCGCCGATCGGGAAGGGCGCCGGCGCGCTGTTCTTCAGCAAGATCTCGGTGCCCGCGCTGAAGAGCGCGAAGTCGATCACCAGATCGGCCCGCTCCCCCGGGGCAAGCGTCACGCTGTCGCGCGCGACGGGTGCCGTCAGGAGCCCGCCATCGCTCCCAATCTGCACCATCGCTGCCCCGTTCGAGAGTTTGAGCGTGTAGACGCGAGAGTTGGATCCGTTCAGCATTCGGAACCGGTACTTCCCCTGCTTGACGTTCAGGTAAGGCCACACCTTCCCGTTCACCACCGCCTTGTCGCCGAAGAAGTGCTCGGTCCAGGTGTCGGGGTAGCGCAGGCGCCCGTCCGACCCGAAGGTGCGATCCTGAATGGCGAGCGGGATTTCGTGTTCTCCCGAAGGGAGATTGAGCGCCGCTTCAGCGGCATCGCGGATGAGGTAAAACCCCGCCAGCCCCATCATCACGTTGAGCCGCGTGATGCCGAGCGCGTGGTCGTGGTACCAGAGCGTGGCCGGGAGCTGGTTGTTCGGATAGTGGAAGGTCTGCCGCTCGCCGGGGAGTATCGTCTGCTCCGGATATCCGTCGCTTTCCGGCCCCACATGCCCGCCATGGAGATGGGTGACGAGTCGCGCGCTCGCGCCTTCCATGTCGGGCCCATGCATGCAGGGATCGACCGGCAGAAAGTGCGACGTCCGCAGAGCCGAAGTCGAGTCGCGGAGATCATTGATCCATGTTACGGCTACGGGATTCCCAACCGTGGCCTCGATCGTCGGTCCCGGGAAAGTGCCCCCGTATCCCCAGACTCTCGTCGGCGGCAGATCGCGATGTAGCTGCTGGTTGAACTCCGTCACGGAGAGAGCGTACGACGCCGCTCCGCCGGACGTGCCGCTGGTCGGCGCCGCGACCGCCGGAAGGGGCAGCGGATCGACATAGGGTGTGAGCACCAAGGGACAGAGGTTCGGCACACAGGCGGTGTTGTCTCCCTGGTAAATTCCCCCGGCGACCGCGCAGGCCGTGGCCGAAAGCGTGTCGCAGGTTCCGTCGTCGAAGCAGCAAGCGCCGGTGGGCGCCGAGGGGAGGTACTTGACGACAAGGGCCGGGCGATTGGCGGCGGTGGCCGTCTCTCGTGTCGCGAATCGCTGCGTGTTGGTGCCGATGGCCTCGTCGCCCCGGAGGATCCACCCGGCATTCGCCACGGTGCCATCGACCCAACCCTGCACATCGGCGGTCAGTGCAGGGCCCGTCCATGTTTGAGAGAACCCGGACGTAGCCGGCGACGAGAGCGTGGCGCTCGCACTGGGCGCGAAGTCGCCGCCCGGCGTCGCCCAGAATGTGGCGTTGTAGAAGCGGTGAAGCCAAGTCGCGCTATTGACGGTAGCGGCCCCGCCCGAGCTCTCGTTCCCGGTTCCCTGCGTGGTGCCCTCTCCCCACGTGGCCGCCCCTCGGTGAACGATAACATTCACGGCAGCTCCGGCCGCCTGATTGCAGTAGAGCTGCAGGTTCGCTTCCTGGATGAGGGCCGCCGAGGGGATGGAGCTGACGTCGAACCGAACCACGCCCCGTCGCTTGAGCCCGGCACTCTGAACGCCGCTGTAGAGATACTGTCCTGTACCGTTGCTTGTGGTTCCCGCCGGATCCTCGTAGAGCGTGTTGTCCGCAATCGCCGTCAGCGCCACCGTGATCGAGGCGTTGGGACAAGGGTTGGAGACACAGTCGGTCCCGCTCCCCTGAAACGTTCCGCCTTGCTGGAAGCACGAGGCGGCCGTCGTCTCGACGCAATCGCCGGTGGTCAGGCAACACGCCCCGGTCCCCGCCGGTAGCACGGTGATCGTGCCGGACATCCCGCCGGCCGTTCCGTCGCCGTTATCAAAGCCGTGCGGCTGACAGTAGTAGAAAAACGTGCCCGTCACGGAGAAGGCGCGCGTGAAGGTGAGGTCGTTGTTGTTGAGGGGGGCGTTCCATGACTCGGAGCTACCGGCTACCGAGGTTGTTGTGTGATTGCCTTCCTGGCGCACCCACCGAATCGAATCGCCTACCGTGATGACGGCATCGACAACCGGGCCACCCTGGGGATTGACGCTGAAGTCGAATGAGTAGACGTAGACAGTATCGATGGCTGCCGCCGCGGGGCTGGCTCCGAGCCCGCCCACGAGCAGCAGCCCTAGGAGAATGAGACGGGTCGGGAGCGCGACACGGCTCCCCTTCGGCAAGGGGAAAACCATCCTGACTCGAGGCGCCATGCCGATCTCCTAGTGGATTGTGGGTCGGGCCATCTGCCCCGAGAATCAAGTCCAGGCAGGATACTCCCACAATTCCGTCCATCGGCAAACCGGTCCGGGAGTACCAGCGAGGGGTCATACTGTCCCACGCTCATCCGTGCGCCCGCCGGACGTCCCTACCTCAGCAGTACGAGCTTCCGGCTCTCGCGAGCATGCCCCGCCTCGAACCGTAGAAAGTAGATTCCCGCGACGTGGCGGCGGACTCTCCGCGACGGCTCACAGTTCCAACTTCTCGAACTCCACGCGCCTATTCATCGCGCGCCCCTCCGGCTTCGCGTTTCCCGAGAGCGGCTGCGTGTCACCCTTGCCGTCTGGCTGCATCCGCTCGGCCGCCATGCCGAACTGGGTGGCGAGCAGGTTGGCGACCGCGGCGGCGCGCCGCTTGGAGAGATCCAAATTGGACGCCGGCTTCCCCACGTTGTCGGTGTGCCCCGAGATCTTCAACTTCACCGCGGGCATGGACGTCAGGTACGCGGCAATCTGCCGGAGAATCGGCGCCGAGTCCGGCTGGACCACGTCCGACCCGCTCTCGAAGTGAATTCCGTACGTGACGAGCTTCCCCTCGGCCAGCATGTCCTTCGCGGGCCGGCATCCTTCGGCGAATCGAACGTTCGTGATCATCGGCCGCACCTCCTTGCCGGGAGCCCAGAGCCGGAAATCGAACTCGGCCGCCGCGCCCGGCCCTGAGACGTCGGGCGCGCTCGCGAGCCGTTCGCAGTCCATGTAGATCTTCAGCGCGGACCCGCGGCCCATGAACATCACGTGATGGCGGCCGACGACCGGCGTCCCTGCGAGCGCGGTCGTGGAGAAGACATCGCCGCACCGGAACATCATGTTCTTCCCACTGTGCGGATACATCGTCTCCCAGACCGTCGAACCCCCGCTGGTGAGGGCGTTGACGCTTAGGTACGAGCCGGTGTCGAAACCGTAGGCGTCGAATTCCAGCGTCCAGAATTCCGGAAGATGGGGCGGGACCTTCATGCGCACGTGGCCGTCGTCGCTGGCGCAGCGGAGCCAGCGCTCCTTCTCCATCTCGGCGACCTCGAAAGTCCCATTGCTCAGATGCCAGCGCGCCGGAAACTCACCCAGGTCGTCCTGAGTAAAGTCTTCCAGAAACATCACGCTGTCGCCGGGCACGAAGTCGAATTTCGTGGAGACAGTGGAGACCTTGCCGGCTGTGTCGCGCTTGGCTTCGCCCCCCTTCTTGGCAGGCTCCTCGGCCGGAGCCTCCTGCTCCGATTTCTCCTTCTCCTGACCCGTCACCGCGCTCTCGGCCCCCTCCGCGGCCTTGTTGACGCTCGCCTCGATAGCCTGGTCCGTCTTCTCCGTCGCCTTCCCCTCCACTTTCTTCTTCAGCTTGTCGAACGGCCCGGCGTGAATAGCCGGTACGAACACGCACCCGCTGGCGTAAATCACTGCAGCAGAGAAGAGGAGTCGGCTGATCTTGTGGTTCATCAGGTTCTCCCGTTCATGGGACGACGGTCCAGCCAGGAGAGGGCGCCCTCCATCCATCGCTGATAACGCGCGGATCTCGTCCAATTCGGCTCATCGTTGGGAACAGGGAGCGGCTGTCGTTGGTGGGGGTGGTGCTTGGCGGAGGCGACTCGAGCGCTATTCCTTCTGTACGGTAGTGCCAAACCGCGTCGATCGCATGATCAATGCCCGTAGTGTGAGTCCATTTCGCCCGCGCGGATTGGCACCGTGAGACGGTTCGCTCCCGACGGGATGGGACAGTTGTAATGGGCCGAGTAGGCGCAGGCCGGGTTGTAGCAGCGGTTGAAGTCGAGCAGGTAGCGGCCGTCGGGCCTCGGCACCGCATCGAGATAGCGTCCCACGCTGTAGCTCTCCTTGCCGGTCGTGGCGTCGGTGAAATAGAGCCCGAAGTCCTTCTCCCCCACCCCCGGCTCAAGGAGTCGCATGGCCTCCAGGCGACAGGGAGTGCCCTTCACCTTGAAGTCAAACCAGCCGACCCGGACGGCGCGCCGCTGATTGCCGCGCGTGGAAAGGATGACGGTCGTATCGGGCTTCGGATTCGGTGCGAGGGCCGCCACGATGTGGAGGGAGAGGTCGGGCGGGAAGTATCGAATGCCCTTGTACTGGTTGAATCGAGGACTTTGCGGATCGAAGACGATGATCGCCGGAAAGCGCTGGTGCGAGAGGCGAAGCGAATAGCGCCCCACCGTGATGCTGCCCGGCGGCAGTATCGCCGCGGTCCTCGTGAGATCCTTCACTTGGAATCGGGCCCCGGCATCGAGCGCCTCGACGCGGAACGAATCGCCCGCCACGGTGACACGGAGATGCCGCGGCTTGACGTTGGAATCGTCGATCCGCACGTCACTGCCGGGAGCGCTCCCCACGGTGAGCGACGCGCGCTCCCCGAAGTCTTGGCGCAGGATCGTGGCGAGATAGGAACTCGGAGAGGTCTTCAGCCATTCCCGAGTATCCGCGCGATCCTTCGCGTAGAAGCGAAGCAGCGTATCTTCCTCGACGGCGCTCATGCCCGGGGGGCGCTTCGCGCTCGAGCGCTCCGCGGCGCTTCCCGCCCCGGCCCAGCCTGCGAGCAGGAAGACTAGCAGGAGCGTCGCCAACCAGCCGCGGCGGCTGGCCCGTACTCTCTCCTCGACCTGGATCACGTTGGCTTTCCTCCGATTACTGGGTACTGGATATCCCCGGCGCGGTCACGGCTTCGGAAGAATCGTGAACCCGACCTCATCCATCGCCCCCGAAGCGAACAGACCGATCCCCCCCTCCACGTGGAAGATGGGGCGCTCGAAGGAGTCGCCCGCATTCCCTCCAAACCCACCGTTCGTCCCCCCGAACTCGGGAAGGCTCCTGGCCAGGTCGTACCAGTTCCGATCGATGGAGAAGATGCGAACCCTGTATCGGCCCTCGAAGAAGATCGCGAACCAGGGGAGTCGGATCGAATTCTCCGTGGCTGAAAGTGTCGGCGAGGAAGTATCCCGCGTCAGTTCGGCCAGGTCTTCCTCGCTCAGGAAGTCCGCATCGATCACATAAGGCGATCCAAGGTCCAGACTCTGAAGCCCCACCTGGTAGGCGACCACGTTCCCGCGATCGAATCGGGCTTCCAGAAGGCCGTCCTGATAGACGAGCTGGTTCGAGGCGACGACGTACACGCTGTCGGAGTCGACCGGAAAGTCGCGATACGTGGCGATCCGGCGGCGAACCGCCAGCGACGGGTCCTCGAGCAGGAGCCACTCCCGGATGCGGAAGGAGTCGGGCGTCACGGTCGTGGCGGTTACGGTGCGGCCATCAGCCGTACGCACCACGAGCCGGTACTCCGTGCCGGGGCGAATGAGGGGCGCCACGGCCGGAAGGTAGCGGCCATTCCCGGTGTCGGTCAGTTGATACTCCACGCTCCCCCCCTCCACGATGCGCACATCGGCGCCGGAGACCGTCGCGGCGTCTCGATCGTACGGCTCCGCTGGAGATTGGGTCTTCCGCAGGAGAACGCGGGGCATCGCCTGCCCCACGATCAGGGTGGCATCGACGACGATCTGCCCGATGCCTTCCGGGGCGAAGAGATCGCCCGGCTTTCGTTCGGTGGAACAGCCGGTACCGAGCGCCAAACCGATGATGAGGAGTCCGGAGAGCCGTCGTCGCATGATCAGAACTCGAAGTTGAGGCCAATGGTCGGGACGACCGGGAGCTGATGGGTGACTTCCGGCTCCGTGTCGGGATTCTTCGTGTCGTACTGCACGAACCACTCGTTTCGCCTGCTGTAGACGTTGAATATCTGCAGGAAGTACTCGGCCTTCGCGCCGAAGATATGGCCATGCCGCGTGATGGAAAGGTCGAGCCGGTTGTACGGGAGGAGCCGCGCGCTGTTCCTCGGCCCCGGGAGGAGGATATCGTCACTCGGCGTCGTGCCGGTCGTCGGCTCCGTCAGCGTGTAGCGCGCGGCCGCGGGCGTGAACGCTTGCCCGGTGCCGTAAAGGAAGGAGGCGCCGTAGCTCCACTTCTTCCGCTTGTACTCCGCCACGATCTTCAGGTCGTGCCGCCGGTCGTACTTGGGAGGAAAGGTGTACCCCTGATTCACCTCGTCCCATTGCCGGCGGCTCCATCCGAGCGTATAGCCGATCCAGCCGGTGAGCGGACCAGTCTTCTGCTCAGCGAATAGCTCCACGCCGGAGGCCCAGCCGGTTCCCCCGGTGAAGAAGAGTTCCTCTGTCGTGGTCCCCTGCGCGTCCGCCTCCCGAATGTTGTCCAGCTGGACAAGATTCCGGAGCGACGTGTAGTACGATTCTGCCGAGATCGCGTGCTTCTCCGAGACTCGCCACTCCACGCCTCCGACCGCCTGCCACGATCGTCCCGGCTTCGCCGTATCATCGGTCGGCACCCAGAAATCGGCGCCGCTGAAACCCTCGGTGGATACGAGTTGGAGGTGTTGGGAGTAGGAGCCACCCCCGGCCTTCACGCGAACCCGGTCGGTCAGGAGGGCGCTCGCGGAGAGGCGTGGCTCCACGATCCAGCGGCCGCGCTCTCCGAAGCCCTCGGCACGAATACCGGGACGGACGGTCACCCGCGGCGAGAGGGTCCACTGGTCTTCCACGTAGAGCGCGAACGATGTCGGACGTTCATCCAGACCCGGCTGGGTGACCCCATTGAACTCCTGGTCGAATGTGAAGTGGAAGCGAGAGGCCAGGAGGCCGGCGTCGATCTCGTGGGCTCGGCCCAATCGCCAGTCGAGGTCCGCCTTCACGCTGACATCCAGCAGGCGATTGCCGAATCGAATCGGCGTGCTGAAGATGCTCACCTCCGTATCGCTCGTGTAGCGGCTGGCCGCCACCAGAAAATTGCCGAACAATCCCGGGCTGAATCGGTGAGTCCAGCGCGCCGTCCCCGCCAGATTCCCCCAGGTGATGTCGACGAAACTCCCGGTGTCGAGATCGAGGAACAGATCGTCCCGGCCACGATACCCCGAGAGCATCACGTTGTCCGACTCCCCCAGGCTCCGGTTCACGCGCGCGTTCATGTCGTAGAAATAGTAGTCAGGGATTTCGCTGCTGTCGGTGCGGACGGCCGCGAGGATCGGGTCAAGGTAGGTCCGGCGCGCCGACACGATCCACGAGCCGTCGCGGATTGGACCTTCGAACGTGGCACGCGCCGCGATCAGGCTCACTCCGCCCTGCCCGTGGAACTTGTTTCGGTTCCCGTCGCGGTTCGAGACGTCGAGCACGGCGCCGAGCCGCCCGCCGTACGGCGCGGGATAGGCTCCCTTGTAGAGCGCGACGTCCTTGATGGCGCTCGGGTTGAACGTGGAGAAGAAGCCGAAGGCGTGCGTCGGGTTGTAGAGAGGTATCTGATCCAGAAGGATGAGCGTCTGATCCGGCCCACCACCGCGAATGTAGAGCCCGCTGCTGACGTCGGAGGCTGCTTGAATGCCCGGAAGGAGCTGCAGGCTGCGAATGATGTCCTGCTCCCCCACCGCCGGAAGGCGCGCCAGTTGCTTGGCGGAGATCTCGCTGAAGCCCGACTGCAGATCCTGCTCCCGGAAGCGCCCGCTGTCGCCTCGAACGCTCACCGTCGGCACCTGGAACGGAACCGTCTCCAGCGTGACGTCGAGACGCCGCGCGGCGGCGCCGATCGTCACTCGCTCCTCGCGTTCCTTGAACCCGATGGCGCGCACCTGAAGCCGGTAGTCGCCGGGCTCGATTCCGACGATCGCGAAGTAGCCCGCCGCGTTGGAAAGGGTCCGGGCTGGTG
>JANNMC010000304.1:0-6109 GCA_031397435.1 Candidatus Eiseniibacteriota bacterium | reverse complement strand
TCGTGCGTGACGCCGAGAAGCGCCGTGACGCCACCCTTCTCGTCTCGAAGTGGGACCGCAAATGTCTCGAGCATACGGCGCGTACCCTTGAGCCCCTCGATCTCGAACTCCAGGTGCCCGCTTCCGCCCTCCATTACCGCTCGGTGGAGCTCCGAGAAAGCCCGGCGATACTCCGGCACGACGTACTCCAGTAGGGACTGCTTCGCCCCTTCCAGTAGGGTCTCCGCTTCCAGCATTGCCAGGCCGGCCGGATTCATGTCGAGAAGGGCGCCGGCTTTTCCGACGACCTTCACGCACGCCGGCTCCGTCTCGATGATCGCACGCCGGTACTCTTCGCTCCGGCGGAGCGCTTCCTCCGCGCGCCGGCGTTCGGTGACATCCTGCGCCACCACCAGAATCGCCGGGCGCGATCCGAAGTCGATCGGGGTCGTGGAGAGTTCAACCTCCAGGAGTGTTCCGTCCCGCCTTTGGTGCTGCCGGATTCCCGCATGGTGGTGGGAGAGCGGGGGGGTGGAAGCGCGTCTCGGCTCCGGAAGAGGCGCCCCCAACCAGGCTAGATCGGCAACGGACATGGAGAGGAACTCATCACGCTGGAAACCGTAGCGCGAAACGGTGGCATCGTTCACGGCGAGGAAGCGGAGGGTCTCGAGGTCGAGGACCCACATCGGCTGAGGGTTCGAATCGAAGATCTGCCGGTAGTCGAGCATCGGTCGGATGATACCCCCGTCCGGGGAGGCGGGCCAGCGGGTTGGCGAAATGCCTGGTTTCCCCCGCGCCGGCGCTGGATAATTGTGTCTCCCCCCTTCGTCGTGGTCGCACGCTTCCTGATCTCGCCATGGATGGCCGGCTCCTCCGTGAGGGCTCTTTGGTGATTCGACGATGGGTATCGCGGTGCTTTTGCTGGGCGGCCAGCCTGGGAGCGATTCTCTCCCTCTACACCGGTACGGCCCGCGCGCAGTACATGTACCTCGACGTGAACGGCGACGGAGTCAACGACTCGAGCGACCTCCTCACCAGTACGACCACCTCCGTGGACGTCTGGCTCCAGACCGATCGCAATCGGGACGGCTCGACCGTGGTCTGCACCCGCTCCGACAACCTCTTCGGCATCAACTCCTACGAGATCATCCTCCGTGCGTCGGGAGCCATCGCGTGGGGCGCCTGGACCGATCGGATGAATCTATCGGTCAATGCCCGCGCTGAGAGCGCCACCGATCTCTACATCTATCGAGCGGCCCCGTTCACCCACCCGCCTGGGACCTACCGGCTCGGAACACTCGCCATTTCCGGAATCGGATCGACCACGACCCTCGACATCGTCTCCGCCACGAACGCCCAGCCCGGCGGATATACGAGCTTCGGCTCGCCCTGCGAGGGGTCGGACTTCGACAACCTCCTGAAGCTTGGCGTCGACTGGTTCGACGTGAGCGGTGTGCAGCATGGATGCGTGGAGTCTCCGCCGGGGAATGCGCTCCCCGTGCTCTCGGCGCCGGCGACGGTGTCCGGGGTGGCGGGCGCCGCGGTCGAGATTCAGGCGACGGCCACTGACGCCGACGCGGGAACGAACTTGACCGTGACCGTCAGCGGCGCTCCCGCTTCGTTGACTCTCAGCGGTAATGCCGGAAGTGCTTCGGTCACGGCGCGACTGAGTGGCTTCCTCGGAGTGAACGAGGCCGGGAGCTACATGATCCGGTGGACCGCCTCCGACGAATCGTGTGGAATCGATACCGCGACGACTCTGCTCACCGTCGCGCCTCCGGACCGGCCTCCGGTCGTGAGCGCTCCGGTGGCCGTGAATGCGGTGGAGAACGCCGAGATGGCGTTCACGGCAACAGCATCCGATCCCGATGGGGACGACATCGAGTCGATTACCGCTGTATTCCTCCCGGCCGGCGCGACGTTCCTTGCCAATGCGTCCAAGACCGCGGGAGTTTTCACCTGGACCCCCGACTATAGCCAGGCAGGGACGTATCGCGTGGAGATCTCGGCCGAGAGCAACTGCCGGACGGTGACGATCGGCGGCGAGCCGCTCACGACATGCGTTCGAAGTGGCGTGACGACGACGATTGTCGTGGCGGAGGCGGATCAGAGCCCCGTGGTCTACGCGCCGGCACATCTGGAGGGCGAGGAGGACGTTCCGCTCTCGATTCGCATCGAGGCGAACGATGCCGACGGAGATCCGATCACGACGCTGGCCGCCGCGCCCCTTCCTCCGGGTGCGACGTTCACGGTGGGCGCGGACCAGGCATCCGGTGTTCTGGAGTGGACCCCCGCGCGCGGAGCGGCGGGACTCCACGACGTGACGTTCACCGCCTCGAATGCGCTTCAGGCTTCGGCGACCACGGTGATCACGGTGCGGCCCGGGGCCGACCGGCTTCCCGTCGTGACGGCTCCGGCGAGTGTTCGTGGTACTGAGGGGGTGGCGCTCGCCTTCACGGCCACCGCCTCCGATCCCGACGGCGACGCGATCGAATCGCTCGTGGCAGCCCCGCTTCCGGCGGGAGCAACCTTCTCCGTCGACCCCGCAGCGACTTCCGGCCTCTTCGAATGGACACCTGCCCTCGGCCAGTCGGGGACCTACGTGGTGCAACTCTCCGCCGAGAGCGCCTGCCGACCAAGCGGAATCAGCGGCGCGGTAATCTGCGCGCGCGGGGCGGCGACCACGGCAATCACGGTGACGGCCGCGGCCCAGGAAGTTGCCGCTTCGGCATTCGTGACGAACGCGAACCGCGTCATCCGACTTCATTCGGGGAAGCCGGCGTGGTGCGCGCAGGTTGAACCGGTGAACGGCTCCTACGAGAACAGCGGCGTCGACCTGGCGAGCCTCTCGCTTTCGTATGGCGGCGCCCGCATCTCCGCGGTGGCGGCGAAGACGAGCGCGGCCGGCGACAAGAATGGGAACGGTGTGGAGGAACTGACCGCCTGTTTTGCGAAGGAGGATCTTCGCGCGCTACTGGCCGGGCTTCCGCATGGCGGTTCGACCGTGGACGTCGCGCTCGAAGGGCGCCTCTTCACGGGAGAGGGTATCCATGCCGATCTGGCGATCAGGGTCGTGGTCACGGGGCCGGCGCTCTCGGCGGCGATCTCGCCCAACCCCATGAATCCCGAGGCGCTCCTCACGTTCGTCACGTCACGTGCGGGGTGGGCCCGGATATCCCTCTTCGATCTGCAGGGTCGCTTGGCGCGACGGCTGGTGGACGCTGGAGCGCTTGGGGCAGGATTCCACCAGATCCGCGTGGACGGGCTTCGCGAGGACGGGTCGCGACTTCCCTCAGGAGTCTACTTCTACCGCGTGGAAACGTCCGAGGGGACGGCGCTCGGCCGCGTAGTGATCGCAAAGTAGCCGAGCACCCGCGAAACTCCGCCGCGCCCTTTGCGGCGCCGCCGCCGCGATCAATCCTCTCCCGGCTCCGTGTCCTGAAACTCGCTGCTCGTGTGTTCGTGCACGATGCGCCACGTTCCGCCCGACTTCTCCAGCACCAGCGTCATCGCTCCCGGGAGCTGCACCGTTCCCGACGGCGTGACGATGGTGAGGGTGACGGGGGCGACGGCAAGCGCGTGCGCCGCGCCCAACGGCATCACGTCGATCGTCCCCATCGAGATCTTGTAGCTCCCCTCCTTCCCGACGATCGCGTCGGCCTCGGCGCGGATGGCTTCCCAGCCCCGGGAGATGTCGCCGTTCGCGGCCGAAGTGACGCCCTCCTTCCGGCTGATCATCTCCATCATGGAGTTCGTGTCTGCCAGATTGCTGGCTGCCACGTAGGACTTCACGAAGGTCTGGACTTCGGCACGGATGGCAGCGGCGGCGGCCTCACCGGACTTTGCCGCGGGGGCACCGGCGCCGAAGGAGAGCGGCGGCGCGAGGATGAGGGCTAGGCCGACGAACGCGGCGAGCAGGTTTCGGGACATGGCGAGCCTCCTGGTGCCGGGGCCCCGGCCGGGGATGTGAGGTGTTCTCGGCGAGGTTCGTGAAGCGAGACAGCGACCAGCATCCGCCATGATCCTAAGAGAGACAACTGCCAATCTAGGGGGGGATCCAGCGCGGTCATGACGGATTGGCGCTCGGCGCGATTGCCGCGGGCCTTCCGAGACCCCGCTCGCGACGTTCTCTCGCGTAACTCCAATCCAATCAGGCAGTAATCCCCACTCCTTGAACGGCCCCCAGGGCACACCCCATGCACCCCCTTTCACGGAGTCGGCGCTCCGCTCTTCGGCGCCGAGTAATGGGGCGAACCGGTGCGGAAACCTGGTTAGATTTCACTGGTTACGCTATAATTAAGCCCTCGAGGGGGTTACCAGGGCCGAAGTATTGGCGTGGTGCCCAGGCAGGAAAGAGGCGAACATGAAGTACGGGTGGCCGCGATCCGGCCGAATTTCCCGACTGGCTCTGCCGGTGGCGGTTTGCTTCGCAATTACTTCCCTCGCAATAGCGCTTCCCTCCATGGCTCTTCCAACTTTTTACGGGGGACAACTTTACTACACCGGTGGGGACGTCACCGTAGACGTTCTCCACAACGACACGGTGTATGACGAGGTCCTGCAACTTCGGTCGGCGCTCGGAATTCTCGACGTCGCGGACGGTTCGCTAGTCGGTTCGCGGGTGACCCTGACGATGCAGCAACTGGCCGACATGGGGATCGGCGTGGGTGACGAGCTCCAGTTCGGGATCCACGTTCGCAACACGGGGTACGACTTCATGGTCGGACCCGGCGAGCGAAATGCCGACGGGTTGGACCACGCGTACGTGCGAACCGGTCGCAACAACATCTACGTCGGGTTCGAGGATCTCCTCCACGGCGGAGATCGCGACTACAACGACACGATCTACCGCTTCTCTGGCGGGATGACGGCCGACCCGGACTTCGCTCCCAGGGCCGTGACCACGCCCGAGCCCACTGAAAGTTCCACGGCTCCGCAGCCGTCGATGCTGCTCCTCCTCCTCCCAGCCGCCGGGCTCCTGGCATTCGGGTTCCGTAAGCGGTAGTTCATGAACTTGTAGATCATGCGCCGGTTTGTAGAAACGCCCGCGATCCAACGAGACGAATCCCCCTCTCGGGCTCCCCGTCAGGTGTGGCCGGTCAGGGGCAACGCATTCTCCACCATGCTCCTAGACGCAAGTCACCAGGCTCGGAGCGCGCTGGCACCCTCCATGCAGTATCTCAATGGCAGCCCCGAGCGCCGACTCGCGTCGACTCGCGCTTCTTGATGGAGGCGGGCTGCTCGACCACACGGACCCTGGTGAACGCCACGATCCGACAACTTGCCATTCAACAGCGGGCCGCCATTGCCGACGCAGGCCGTGGAGACTTGTGGAGGTGACATGAAACACGACTGGCAGCGAACGGGAAGTGCGCCACGACTGGCTCCCCTGGTGGCGGGCTTGCTCTCCGCCGTATGCCTCGCGATCCCTCTTGCGGCCGAGGCCATTCCGGTCTTTGGGGGAAATCTCTACTACACGGGCGGTGACGTCACCGTCGAGGTCCTCCACAACCGCACCGTGTTCGACGAAGTCCTTCAGCTTCGGTCGGCGCTCGGAGTCATCGACATCGCCAACGGATCGCAAACCGGTTCGTTGCAAACGCTGACAGCCGCGCAACTCGCCGACATGGGAATTGGCGTGGGTGACGAGCTTCAGTTCGGGATCCACGTGATCAATACCGGGCACGACTTCGTTCTCGGCTCGGGCGACCGAAATGCCGATGGAATTGCCCATGCGTACGTGCGGTCCAGCCCGGCCAACACGTACTATGTTGGATTCGAAGATCTGTTCGGCGGCGGAGACCGCGACTTCAACGACACGATCTTCCGCTTCTCGGGAGGGATGTCGAACACCATGCCGCAAGTCGCGGTATCGGAAGCCTCGATATCGATGGGCGCGGCCCCGGAGCCGGCATCGCTGATGCTTCTGCTCCCGGGCGCCGGGCTTCTGGCATTCAGGTTCCGTAAGCGGTAGTTCATGAAAAGGTAGTTCATAGAAGGTAGATCATAGAAAAGCGGCCCGGTGCGTTCCCCCCGCACCGGGCCGCTTGCTGTTCCAGGCTACCTGCAGCGCCGTTGAGTCGGATTCGCGGCTCGCTACTTCTTCCCGCTCCCCGCCCCGGCCGCGCCC
>JANNMC010000260.1:0-9802 GCA_031397435.1 Candidatus Eiseniibacteriota bacterium | reverse complement strand
GCTTGCCACCCGTGAGGATGGCGATGTCTTCGAGCATGGCCTTCCGGCGGTCGCCGAAGCCCGGCGCCTTGACGGCGCAGGCGGACAGCGTGCCGCGGAGCTTGTTCACGACCAGCGTGGCCAGCGCCTCACCCTCGACATCCTCGGCGATCACAAGGAAGGGCTTGCCCTTCTGAGCGACCTTTTCGAGGAGCGGGAGGAGGTCCTTCATGTTGGAGAGCTTCTTCTCGTAGATCAGGATGTAGGCGTCGTCCAGGACCGACTCCATCCCTTCCTTGTCCGTCACGAAGTAAGGCGAGATGTAGCCCTTGTCGAACTGCATCCCCTCGACCGTTTCGAGCGTGGTGTCGATGGAGCGGGCCTCTTCGACCGTGATCGTGCCGTCCTTGCCGACCTTGTCCATGGCGTCCGCGATGATCTTGCCGATCTCCTCGTCGCCGTTGGCCGAGATGGTAGCGACCTGCATGATCTCCTTCGGATCCTTCACGGGCTTCGACATCTTCTTCAGCTCTTCGACGATCGCCTTCACCGCCTTGTCGATCCCGCGCTTGATCGTCATCGGGTTCGAGCCGGCCGTGACGTTACGGAGACCTTCGCGGTAGATGGCCTCGGCGAGAACGGTCGCCGTGGTCGTTCCGTCGCCGGCGATGTCGGAGGTCTTCGTGGCGACCTCGCGGACCATCTGGGCGCCCATGTTCTCGTAGCGGTCCTCGAGCTCGATCTCCTTGGCGACGGTCACGCCGTCCTTGGTGATCGTGGGCGAGCCCCACTTCTTATCCAGCACGACGTTGCGGCCGCGCGGTCCGAGCGTCACCTTGACCGCCTTCGCCAGCGTCTGGACGCCGCTCAGGATGGCCTGCCGTGCCTTCTCGTCGAAAATGATTTCCTTCGCTGCCATGTGTTTGAGTTCTCCTTGCAGAGATAGAGGTGCGTTCGAGTGGCGAAAGGACTAGCTGACGATGGCGAGAACTTCGTCCTCGCGGATGATGATGTAGTCCGTGCCATCGATCTTCACTTCGCTGCCCGAGTACTTGCCCATGAGGACCTTGTCGCCCTTCTTGACGTCGAGCGGGACGCGCTTGCCGTCCTCGAAGCGACCGGGGCCGACGGCGATGACCTCACCCTGCTGCGGCTTCTCCTTCGCGGTGTCGGGGATGATGATCCCGCCACGCTTCACTTCGGTGTCCTCGAGACGGCGGACGAGGATGCGATCGGACAGCGGCTTCACATTCACGGATACGGCCATGGAGTGAGACTCCTTCGTTTCGGATTCGTTGATGGTGACTCGGTGACAAATGGGCACGGGATCACCTGAATCCCGCGACCAGCCCCCACTGTACCGCAATCGGCGTGCCGCGTTTTGGCGCTACTGCCAGAAAGTGCCCATAACCTATTGATATATAAGCAAATAAAAATAGCACTCGATAGATCGGAGTGCCAATCCGTGACGGTCTTTGAAGCGCCAACTTGACCAAACGGCAGAAGCGTTGAGCAGAAGGGGCGCGCTTTCCTATAATGGCACAACAACTTATGAACCCTTTCCCGCCCTCCGCCAGATCCGGTCCCCCGACCGGCCAAATTGTCGCCCTGGCGCGGGGCTGCGAGTAGCCGTCAGCCATGACCAAACCACGACCGAAGCCGAAGCGGCCGCAGACCCTTGCCGGGAAACCGCCAAGGCCGGGAACGCGATTCGCGCTCCCCTCGATCGACCGCGCGCTCCTCTTCGTCCTGATCGCCTCGGCCCTGCTTCGCCTCTGGGGGATCGGCGACCGGCTCCCCGACGCCTCGCTCGGCATCAACGTCATCGACGACACGGCGATCGAGGAAACCGACCGCACGACGATCATGCGGGCGTGGGGTATGTGGCGCGGCGGGCTTCGGGACTTCGACCTGAATCCCCACACGGGAGGATGGCCGGCGCTCTCCTTCTACGTGACGCTAGGCGTGCAGCTCGTCTACAAGTCGTGGTACGGCTTCGTCCATTCGGGCGCCACGACGGCGGAGTTCGCGGAGCACGTGCAGCGCGACTCGGCCGCGCTCTTCCTGCTGGCGCGGCTGCTGAACGCCGCGATCGGCGTCCTCAGCGTCCTCCTGACGTGGCGCCTGGCGCTCCCGCTCGCGGGGCGCGCCGCCGCCATCCTGGCCGCGCTCTTCCTGGCAGCGAATCCGCTCCACATTCTGACCTCGCAGCACATCAGCGACCCGAACCTCCTCGCGCTCGTCTTCGTGGCGCTAGCGGCCGGAGCGATGGCGCGCGTGGCCGAGGGGGGCGGGCCGCGCGATTCGGCGTGGGCCGGGCTCTGGATCGGCCTCGCCGCGGCGTGCAAGTACGTCCCGCTCCTCCTCCTCCTCCCGTTGGTGCTCGCGCATCTTCGCGGCGCCCGGTGGAAGGGACTGGGAATCGCCGCGGGGGTCGCGTTCGCCGCGATGTTCGCCGCCACGCCCTTCACCTTCCTCGACTGGAAGACCACCTCCGAGGCGTTCTCCGTCCAGCGGAAGAGTCTCTTCAGCGACTGGGTGGGACAGTCGGCCTTTCCGATCTCGCTCCCGACCTATCTGGTCGCCTCGCTGCCGAAGTCACTCGGTTGGCCGATCTATCTCCTTTCGATCGGCGGCTTCGTCTCACTCTGGCGCCGCGGAGCGGGCGCTCGAACGGTGGCGCTCGTCGCGATCGTGGTCGTCTTCGCGAATGGACTCCTTCGCGCCGCGCAGGAACGCTACCTCCTGGTGGCCTTCCCGATCGTGATGATGGCCGCGGCGCTGGGGGCGCTTTGGCTGTTGGAGTTGTTGACCACGCGACTACCCGTGTTGGCGACACGGCGCGCGGCCGCCATGTCGCTCCTGGCCGCGGCCTGCCTCCTCGTTCCAACTCCGGAGCTCTGGAACGTCCGGACCGCGCTTCATCGCCCCGACTCGCGCCACGAGGCGCGACGGTGGATCAATACGAACATCGGACCTACGCGGCTACTAGCCGTCGAAATCTACGGGCCCGTCTTCGTCGAGCGCGAGCGGAACCTGGTCATCTGGCCCTTCTTCGCGACTCAGGCGCCGCTGGTCGCCGCGGCCTACCAGCCCGAGTTCCTGGATGGGCTCGAGACGATCGTCATCTCGGGAGAGATCTCGCGCCGCTTCGACGCCGACTCGCTGAAGCACCCGCGCGAGGCGGGCTACTACCGCTGGCTTCGCGCGAAGGCGCCGATCCTCTGGCGATCCGATGCGGGACGGCTTTCGGGTCCTTCCATCGAGGTGCGTTCGATCCCGAAGGGAATCAGCACGCGCGCCGCGCGAGACAGTCTTTTCGCGACGCTCGAGCCCGAACCGCGTCGCACCTACCGGCTGTCGCTCTGGTGTCACGACATGGCGGCCCTCTTCTCGCGGGCGGGCGATCAGGAGCGGACGGAGGAGTGGGCGCTCCGCGGTCTGAAGATCGATGCGACCAACATGAATCCCCGGCTCTACGCCGCCCTGGCGCTGGCGCGGCTCAATAGAGGGAATTTCACGGGAGCCGAGGAGGCGGCGCGGCTTGGTATCGCGCAGTCGCCGGCGGCGTACTCGCTCCGCCTCTACCGCGGCATGGCGCTGGAGCGCCTGGGGCGCCCGGAGGAATCACTGAGCGAGTTGCGCGCGGCGCTGGGAGCCGCTGGCGACCAGCGCATCCGCCTCAACATCGGACAAGTGCTCGCATCGCTGAGGCGATTCGAGGAGGCCGTGAGCGAACTCTCGCAGGTGCCGGTCGGCGTCCCCGAGCGCGCGGCGGCAAGGCGTGACATGGCGGTGATCCTGCTCAATCAACTGGGGCGGCCGGACGAAGGGGTCGCCGCACTTCGCGAGGCGGCGGCGCTATCCGGCGATCCGGGGGAGGCGGCACTGCTGCGGGACGAGGTGGCCAGGCTGGAACGGATGGGCGCGGGACGGGGAAATCAATGAGCAGGCAGGTCCGGTGTTGACGATCTCGCAGGTACAGTCACCATCCCAGGTTCTTAGCGTCCAAGAATTACTGCGAGAGTACACGACCTGGGCGCTCACGCTCTCGGCAGAGAGCAAGACTGCCCCGACCTTTCATGGCCTCGAAGAGGAACTTGCCGCCTTGCCGGGTATCTACGCACCCCCGGCGGGGCGCCTTCTGCTGGCCATTCATGATGGCCTTCCCGCGGGTTGCATCGCGCTCAAGCCTCACGATCCCGCGATAGCGGAATTGAAGCGAGTCTACGTGCGGCCCAGCTTCCGCGGATTGAAGATCGGCCAGCAGCTCATCGCGTCGGCCGTCGGCGCGGCGCGCGAGGTCGGCTATCGCCGCCTAATCCTGGACAGTCATGCTTCGATGACGAAGGCGCACGCACTCTATGAGGAGGCAGGATTTCGCCGGGTGGGAGCGCCTCCCGATTTCCCGGAGGCGCTGAAGCCGATCGTGGTCTTCATGGAGATGGATCTCGAGCCGGGCGTCTCGAAGGGAGCAGGCGGCTAAGCCAGGCACCTACGCCGGCGCCACGAAGCCGCAGAACTCCACGCGATTCCCGGCGGGGTCGCTGAAGTAGATCGATTCCGCATTCCAGAATCGAAATTCCACCGGTCCCTCGACATCGAGGCCGTGCGCCTCGAGCCGTGATTTCAGTTCGGGAATCCGCTCCCGCTCCACGCCGAACGCGAAGTGCTGGGGTCCGCCGCAGTGGGCGGCGCCGAAGGAGAGCGGGCCCGCGGTGATGCCGATTCGCTGCGCGCGCCCCGGCGTGCCCGCCCAGAGCCATCGGAACCGGGCGCTCGAGTTGGGGTCCACCGCGAGCCCCACCACGTCGCGGTAAAACTCGAACACCGCCTCCACGTCCTTCACCACGAGGATGATCTCGCAGATGCCGTGCGCGGGTCGTGCGCCCAGGGCGCCGCCCTTCGCATCCGGCGGCCCCCCGCTCACAGTCCGTACTCCTTCAACTTCCGGTAGAGCGTCCTCAGCCCGATCCCCAGAATCTTCGCCGCCTTCTGCTTGTCGTACGCAACCGTCCGCATCGTCGCCTCGATCGCGGCTCGCTCGATCTCCTGCATCGACATGCCGACGTGGAGGTGGAGATCGGGGGGCGTGGCGCCGCGCTGCTGGCGCAACGCAAGCGGCAGATCGGAGACGTCGAGCACTCGCTTCCCTTCCGTGAAGATCACCAGCTCCTCGATCGTGTTCTTCAGCTCCCGGACGTTCCCCGGCCACTCATAGTGGATCAGCCGGTCCATCGCTCCGCGCGTGATGCCCGAGACTTTCCGGACGTGCTCGCGATTGAACTCCCGGATGAACGCCTCCACCAACAGAGGCACGTCCTCCGTCCGCTCACGAAGCGACGGCACCTCCAGGAGGACGACGCGGAGGCGGTAGTAGAGATCCTCGCGGAACTCGCCGCGCGACACGAGCACGTCGAGCGGCCTGTTCGTCGCCGCGATCACGCGGACGTCCACCTTCACGGTCTCGCTCCCGCCGACGCGCTCGAACTGGCGATCTTGAAGCACGCGCAACATTTTCGTCTGCACGTTGAGCGGGACCTCGGAGATCTCGTCGATGAAGAGCGTGCCGCCGTCGGCCAGTTCGAAGCGCCCTTTTCGTTGCTGCTCGGCCCCGGTGAAGGAGCCGCGCTCGTGTCCGAAGAGCTCGCTCTCGATCAGGTTTTCGGAGAGTTCGGCGCAGTGGAGCTTCACGAAGCGCTCGTCCTTCCGTGGCGATAGCTGATGGATGGCCTGGGCGATCAGTTCTTTCCCGGTCCCCGTCTCGCCAAGGATGAGCGTCGTGGCGCGCGTCGGCGCGATCTGGGCGATCCGCTCCGTCAGCGTCTGCATGGCGCGGGAGTTGCCGGTCAGCGTCGGAATGCGAAGCCGCTCGTCCAGCCGCTCCGCCAGCGCCGATACGCGCGTCACCAGTTGCTGATGGGAGATCGCGCGCTGGATGACGGCGAGCATCTTCGGGAGATTCAGCGGGCGGAGCTGGAAATCATGGGCACCTTCGCGCATGGCGTCGGTGGCCAGGTCGATCCCCCCGGCGTCCGCGATCAGGATGACGCAGACCTCGGGATTCCGCCGGCGCGCGATCTCAAGCAACCGGAGCCCGTCGATCCGCTGGGCGCGCAGCTCGGTGACGAGCACCTCGTGGCCGAGCGGAACGGCGCCGGCCTTGTCGGGCGCCGGAGCGTCGAGCACGTTGAACGCCTGCTCCCCATCTTTGGCCCACTGCACGTCGAAGCCGTTCGCCTCCAGAAACCCCAGCAGGGCTTGGGTTTCGGCGGTGTCCTTGTCGACGACCAGGGCGCGGGGACGCTGCAGCGACAACGGAGGGCCCTCACATCAGGGGAAAGTGCCGTAACGATAGGAGTTTACGGAGGAGGGCGGGCGCCGTCAAGGCGCGGACGGCGGCGGTAGCTTGAGAGGCGGAAGCGATTACGCGAGGGCGTCGACGACGTTGATGTCGTATTCCTCGGGGTTGAGCGCCGAAACGATGCCGGCCACGAAGGCGCCCGACTCCTGGTCGCGGGTGTTGAGGTCGAGGACGGCGCCGGAAATGGGCTTCCGGTCGCGGTCGCGCACCGTCTTCACCTTCGGACGAAAGATGTCATGCGGGCTCGGCTCCACGACGACGGCGATCTCGTTCGTGTCGAGAAGCACGACGGTGCCGGCCGGGTACATGCCGACGGTGTTGATGAAGGCCTTCAGGATGAGCGGATCGAACTTGTCGACGTTCTCCGTGATCATCATGTGGAGCGCCTCGTACGGCGTGAAGGCGTTTCTCCGGTAGGCGCGGTGCGCCGTCATGGCATCGAAGCAATCGACGGTGGCTACGATGCGGCTGAAAAGGCACTGCTCCTCGCAGCCCTCCAACATGGGGTAGCCGCTCTTGTCGACGTTCATGTGGTGCTGGAACGAGACGATCATGGCGCGAAGCGCCAATTCGTTCAGCCCTCGCATCCTCGCGATCATCTTCACGCCCTGGATTGGATGATCGTTCAGGATCTTCCACTCGTCCGCCGTCAGCCGGCCCGCCTTGTTCAGCACCCACGACGGAACCGCCGCTTTGCCGAGATCGTGAAGGATGGCGGCCACGCCAAGGTCGCTGAGGAGCTTCTTGTTGAGCCCCAGCCGCTGCCCCAGCGCGATGGCGAGGATCGAGACGTTCACACAGTGTTGAAAGGTGTACTCGTCGTGATTCTTGAGCGCCGTGAGGCCGATGACCGAGTACTCCTCCTCGAGAATGAGGTCGACGATCCCCTGCACGGCACGCTTCGCCTTCCGGATGTCGATCGGCCGGCGGTCCCGCGCGCTCAGCATCACGGTGCGCGCCGATTCGATGGCACGATAGAAGGTCCGCTTGGCCGCTTTCCGGCTGTCCCGCACATCCTCGCTTCCCACATGCCCCGTCATCGGGACCACGGCCCGCAGCGGGACGATGTTCTCCACGGAAAGCTTCGAGAGCGCCGCGACGAACTCCTCGAACGGCTCCGTCGCCTTCACGTCGACGTCCAGGAAGAGCCGCACGAACTTCTTCACCTCGGGCGGGGTCAGTTTCCCCTCGAAGGCGAATCCGCCCAGCCCGCGATTCCGGAATTCGTCATTCAGGTACTGATACGTGGGATAGGACGACGCGTCGACGCGCAGGCGGTGCTGGTTCACATAGAGGAAGTCGCCCACGGAGAGAACCTTGAAGTCGCCCTCGGCGGTCCACATCTGCGCCACCGTCTCGATGAAGTTCGTGAGGGGCCCCTGGAACGCGATGTTCCCGACGTCGTGGACGCGGGCCGTCCGGAGGAGCACGCAGAGCTGGATCGCGAGGTTCCGCCCCTGATGAAGGAGCCGCGCCGCGGGGTCGTCGTTGGTCTGCATGGGGGTGGCGGCGCCGCCGCGAGTCGTGTTGCTCATGACGCTGCCTCCTGGCCCGACGAGAGGTACGGTTCGGCATCCACGTCCTTCGCCTCGCCGGCCGGTTCCGTCCCCGCCGCGACGGCCGCTGCGTGGCGCACCGTCGTCAGGGCCTTCTCCACGGCCTGGCGAACCGGCTCGCGCTTGCTCTTATGCTCCCGCTCCAGGATCGCGATCGCCTTCGGGCTTCCGAGCCAGGCGAGCGCCAGGGCCGCATGGTAGCGCTCGTCGTCGTCACCGCCGCCGAACATGCCGCCCTTCGTGAGGAGCGGTTCCAGTTTCGGGGCCAGGGAATCCGAGCCGGTCCGGCCGAGCGCTTCGTAGAAAGCCTGTCGCTCGCGCAGATCGCGCCGCTGAAACTCCACTGCCTGAATGGCGCCCAGAATATTTTGCGCCGCCCGCTCATCCCGCTTCTCGGCCAGCGTCGTGGCGGCCTGCATGCGAACCCCCGCGTCCGAGTCCTTGAACGCCGATACGAGATACGCGCGCGCCGTCGGGCTCTCGATGTTCCCTAGCGCCCGGACCGCTTCCTTGCGGACCCGAACGTCTTCATGGTGCAGTGCCCGATCGAGCGCGCGCTCCACTCCGTGGTGCCCGATCCGGCCCAGGACGTAGACGACGTTCCGGATCACGTACCACCGGGGATCGCCCAGGCGCTGAAGCAGCGGCTCGACGTCGTTCCGGCACGAGGCGATGAGTCCTTCGCAGAGGGCCCGGCGATGCCGGACGTGATTCACCTGCCCCAGCAAGTCACAGATCGCGGGGGTGGCGCCGGAACCGAGCTGGACCAGGAGCTCGGTGAGCGCTTCCGGATCGAGTTCGGGATGAGCGTTCAGCGTGGGAGCCAGCTGCCCCAGGAACGAAGGGCGGCCGATCTCGCGGATCACCTGGTCCGCGATCCGCTCGTACTCGGGGCCGTTGGCCGACTTTTCCGCGGCGATCTCCCGGAGCAGGCCCAGCAGTTCCCGCGCGCGACGGACATCGCCCTCCTCGATGGCAAATTCGATGAAGCGCTGGAACGCCACCGCGGAGTCCATGAAACCGGCGCCATCCGACTCGTAGCGGAGGATCGCGGCGACGATGTCGAGCACTTCCTGCCGCAGCGGGCGAACTTCCTCCATCCGGATCATGTGCTCCAGTTCGTCGCGCTCCGTGTCGGAGAGCTGGAACTGAATGCTGTCGGGACGCTCCCAGGTGCGGGACCGCTGGATGTGGGCCGACCAGTCGTCCGAGCGCTCCGCGGCGATCGAACTATCGGCTTCTGCCTCGGGGCCGCCCTCTTCCGCGGTCTCCTGCGCCGTTTCGTCGGCCGCGCCGGCGGGCCAGGGAATCGATTCGCCTGCCGCCGAGGCCGCGTCGTCGTTGTCGGCACGGCCGGCGGAGGCCGAGGTGTCGGAATCGCTCAGTTCGTCGAGGGAGAGATAGGCATACTCGATGTGTCGGAAGTCGCGTTCCCAGAGCAGCGTGACGACGTCGTCCTGCCCGTTCGGGCCGTCGATCGCCTTTCGCACCACCTCCAGAAACGAGCGCAGTTCGCCTGCTTCGAGCCCTTCCCGGATCGTGACTCCCCGAACGCCGTCCGCGAAGAAGCGAAACGCGAGCGAGTCATTCCGGTCGGCGTTGTGATAGACCGAGTACCCCTCGAAGAGGAAGTCGAACTGCTGCACGGTCAGCGGAATGTCGCCGATTTCCTTGAGGCACGACCAGGTGCGCAACTCGAGGTCGGCCTGGAACTTCACCAGCTGTGGATTGTTCGGCAGGTAGAGACGCGTGGCCTTCACGGTCTTCACCAGCGTGGAGATCCAGTCGGCCACACGCTTCACGTCGAGCGCGAGAACCTGATCGCGGACCTTCTCCGCCTTCTGGTCCGCGGTTCGCTCGGGAGTCGTCGTCTTGGAGTTGGTCGGGGCGCCCATACGGGTCA
>JANNMC010000239.1:0-1382 GCA_031397435.1 Candidatus Eiseniibacteriota bacterium | reverse complement strand
GACGCGCGCGTCGATGCCGGAACGAGCTGGTGGGTGGTCGGGCCGAACGCGCGAGCGCACGCGCGCGGCCCCGTCAGCGCGCCGCTCGATGCTCGCAGCCTCGCGCTCGCGGAGCGCGCCTTCCGCACGGATAGCGCCATCGTCGACGCCGGAGCGCCCTGGGACCCGATCCGCTTTGCGGTGCCGACGGGTGGCGCGGGCGAGGTCGCGGTAGCGCGCTTGCCTGCGCACGTTTCGCTGCGCTTGCGCGCGGAGCCGCTCGCAGTCGTCGCGCTGCTGGTGGTGTTCACGCTCGCGCTGTTCGTCGCGGTCGGCCTCGTCCTCCTGCAAACGCGCATCGTTGCGCCGCTCGAGCGCTTGGCCGATGCCGCGCGCGAACTCGGCGAAGGCGAGGGCGCGGTGCTCGTTCCCGTCGAAGGGCCGCTAGAAGCCGCCGAGCTTGCTCACGCCTTCAACGAAATGAGCGCAGCGCTCGCAGCCCGTAACAAATCGCTCGAGACCGCGGTGGCCGAGCTGCGGCTGGCGAACCGCGAACTGCGGCGCACGCAGGCCGGCCTCGATCGGGCCGAGCGCCTCGCGGTGGTCGGGCGGCTCTCAGCCGGCGTCGCGCACGAGGTGGGCAATCCGCTGGGCGCGATTCTCGGCTTCATGGAGGTCGTCGCGCGCGATCCCTCCATCTCCGAGGCGAGTCGAGGCCATCTCGCGAAGGCCGCCGGCGCAGGCGAGCGCGTGCGGCGGATTCTGGGTCAGCTGCTCGACTACTCCCGTCCGAATCGCCCTGCGCGCAGCGCGTTCGACCTCGCCGAGGTCGCGCGTGAGTGCCGGGATCTACTCGCCGCGCAGCGCCGCTACGACGGGATCGAGATTCGCGTGATCTCAGCGCCGGGCACCCCACTCGCCCTGGGCGACGCAGGGGCCGCTACGCAGGTACTGCTGAACCTAATGCTCAACTCCGCCGACGCCGCGCGCACTGCCGAGCGGCCTCAGGTCGTGGTGTCGATCGGGGCAGCACCACTTCGTCAACGCGCAGGGGAGGCGCCGCACGCCGTCTCCCGCGAAGCCTTCGACGGCGTGCTTTGCACGGTCGCCGACAACGGCCAGGGCGTCGCACCCGAAGATCGCGAGCGGATCTTCGACCCGTTCTTCACGACGAAGCCGCCTGGCGAGGGAACCGGACTGGGTTTGCCGACCGCGCTGCGCCTCGCGCAGGAAATGGACGGTGAACTCGAGCTTTCGTCCGAGCCGCCGACTGGATTCGTGACGGCCTTCACGCTCCGGCTGCCCGGGGCTGGCTCGCTCTGCGAGCACACGGAGCGCACGCGCGGGCCCGCATCCGCCGCCTAATCGTTGCGATGCAGAGTTCGCGCCCCGCAAACGCTTGC
>JANNMC010000199.1:0-1299 GCA_031397435.1 Candidatus Eiseniibacteriota bacterium | reverse complement strand
CATGCTCGCCGGCGCCATCGGCTTCTACATCCTCGCGTACTCACTCGGCAGCGTCCTCCTCACGCTGCTCCTCTACCCGACCGTTGCCGTCGCCGCGCGCATCCCGATGCGCGAGCTCACGAGAGTGATTGCGGGCGGGCGATACGCGGCCCTCGCGGCGCTCACTACTTTGGTCGGGCTTTGCGCGCTGCCCGTTGAAGACGTGGCGGGTTGGCCGCGGCTGGCCATCCAACTCTCGATGACCTGGCTGCTCGCGTGCTGCGTAATCCGGCAGGACCACGTGCTCAGCCGTGTGCTCGGGCTCGCTCCGATCCGGCGCATCGGCGTGATCAGCTACGGGATCTACCTGCTGCACATGTTCGCGCTGCATGCCGCGACCCTGATTACACCGGCGAAATCACTGACCCGTTTTGCGATCGGCCTGATCGTCGCGGTGGGCTTCGCCGAGGTCAGCTACCGCCTCTTCGAGACGCCGTTCCTGCGCCTGAAGCAGCGCTTCCGCGGGGTTTGAGGGGCGCCGGCTCAAACCTCGACCAACTCGCGAATCGCGCTGCTGAGCGCCGCGTCCAGCGCGCGCTCCCAGGTCGCCGCCCTGCCGTCGTCGGCGCCATCCGGGAAGCCGATCGCGCGCGAAGAGCTGACGACGCCGCCTTCGAGGATGCCTGTCGGGCCGCGCACGAAGCCCGCGACCGCGTCGGCGGCGCTGCCGCCCTGTGCGCCGTAGCCGGGCACGAGGAACAAGCTGCCGGGCAATAATGAGCGCACGCGCCGGCTTTCTTCTGGCCAGGTCGCGCCGACCACGACGCCGAGCCCCGACCACTCCGTCTGCGGCCCGCGCAGCCGCAACGCGAGCGGTTGCAGCAGATCCGCCAAGTGCTCGTAGAGCGGGCGTTCCTTCACGGGCAGGTCCTGCAGATCGACGGCGCCTGGGTTGCTCGTGCGCAGCAGCACGAAAACGCCCGCGCCGCCGGCGTGGGCTGCCGCGAAGTAAGGCTGCAGCGCATCGATCCCCAAGTAGGGCGCGACGGTGAGTGCGTCGGCGCGCATGGGCGCGTCGGGGGCGAGAAAGGCGGAGGCGTAGGCCGCTGCGCTGCTACCCATGTCGCTGCGCTTGGCGTCGAGGATCACGAGTAGGCCCGCGCGCCGCGCCTCCTCCATGACGCGCGCGAGCACGGCAAAACCGTGCGAGCCCAGGCGCTCGAAGCAGGCGCTCTGCGGCTTCACCGCCGCGACTTTCCCGGCCACGCGCGCCACGAGCGCGAGGCAGAACGACTCGACTGCGCGCGCGGTCGCGAGATC
>JANNMC010000154.1:0-2686 GCA_031397435.1 Candidatus Eiseniibacteriota bacterium | reverse complement strand
GAGGCCTTCGAAGTTGGCGTAGTCGGGGGTGGCCTGTGGCTGGCTCTCGAGCGGTGCGGCGCCGAAGGTCGTGAAGAGGGCGGCGGTGAGCACGACGAGGACGATGCCGAAGAGCGACATGCCCAAGGTGAACCGGTTCGGAATGACTCGCACGATGGGTCTCCAGGCTGGCCGGAAAGGGCGCGACCCGCACAAACTAAGACTCTAAGCGATTATATCGCAACGCTTTTGCTCGTTCAACTAAGAAGTTAGTCGAGAGGAAACGGGGCTCCGTCCCGATTCGCGAATCGTTCCGTGGCGCGAACGAGCGCCTCGGTCATCCGCTCCCGGTAGGCCTCGCGGGAGAAGTGAAGCGAACGCCGCCGGAGTCGTTCCAAATCGAACGAGAGGCCCTCGAACGTAGTTATCGCGGCGTCGAGCCCGGCGTCGGTCGGATCGTCGTAGAGGACTCCGCACTCCGGCGTCACGACCTCCGATGCTCCCCCCTTCGCCAGCGCCACGACGGGACGCCCGGCCGCCAGCGCTTCCACCGGTGCGATGCCAAAGTCCTCCTCGTGTGCCTGAATGAGCGCCCGGCAATCGCGGTACGCCTCGCGGAGTGCCTCGGCCGAGAGCCAACCGTCGAACCGCACGCCTGGACCTGCCAGTGAGCGGAGGCGGCTTTCATCGGGCCCGGTGCCCACGATCCGGAGTGGAGCCCCGCGCGCGGCGCAGACGCGAATGGCGCGCTCCACTCCCTTATACGGGACGAGCGCCGAGACAACCAGAAACGGCGAATCCTTGGAGGCGGGAGCGCGCGACGGAGTGAAGGCGGTCGTATCGACCGGCGGATGGATCACGAGCGAACGGCGGCGGTAGTGCTTCGCGATCCGGTCGCGCACGTGCGCGGAGTCGGCGATGAACAGGTCGACGCGATCGGCGCTGACGCGGTCCCAGAGCCGGTAGTAGTGACCCAGGAGAGGGGCGGTGGTGCGCGAGATGGAGTTCCCCTTCCCGGGGCCGAAGTACTCGGGATAGAGATCCCAGAAGTAGCGGACGGGGGTGAAGCAGTAGCAGACGTGGAGCGTGTCGGCGCGCGTCACGGCACCTTTCGCCACGCAGTGGCTGGTGGAGACGACGAGGTCGTAGGCGCTCAGGTCGAACGATTCGATCGCGAGCGGGAAGAAGGGGGCGTACCAGCGATAGTGCCGGCGCCCGCCCGGCATCCGAGCGATCCACGACTCCGTGACGCGGCGCCCCTCGATGACCGGAGCCACCGTCCCCTTCTGGTGGACGAGCGTGTAGAGATCGGCCGCGGGAAACATCTCCGCCAGCACCTCGAGACACTTCTCGCCGCCGCGCATCCCCGTGAGCCAATCGTGGACGAGGGCGACGCGAATTCCCTTCAGCGCGGGAGGGAGACCGTCCGTGGCGCTCACGAGGAGATCAGGAAGCCGCCGCCGGCGACGCGCTCTCCAGCCGATCCGCCATGTCGCGGAGACGGCGCACCGTCCGTTCACGCCCGAGCAGCAGGATCACGTCGAAGATCCCGGGGCTCACCTTCTTACCGGTGAGGGCGATGCGGGCCGGCATCACCAGGTCTCCGAACTTCACTCCCGCCTCCGTGGCGAGCGCTCGCGCGGCCTGATCGAGCGCATCGTGTTCGAACGCGACGCCGCCCTCCAGGAGATCGGCGAAGCGGCGAAGCCGTCCCGCGGCGCCCGCCTTCGCCTGGAGTTCGGCCCAGGGACCAGGCTCCGGCTCCACGCGCGTCACGAACAGGTAGGCGGCGTAATCCAAGAAGTGATGCGGGCGCTTCATCCGGTCCCCCACCGCCGCGACGGCCCGTTCCAGTTCCGCGCGATCGGCGTATGCCTCGGGAGGGAGCGCGTTCGTCTCGCGAAGGTGCGCGGCGACCATTTCCGCCCTCGTCTCCAGCGGCAGGGCGCGGAAGTACTCCCCATTCATCCAGTCGAGTTTCTCGTAGTTGAAGATGGCGGGATTCTTCGACACCCGCTCCAGCGTGAAGACCTTGACCAGCTCTTCCATCGTGAAGATCTCGCGTTCGCCATCGTACGCCCAGCCGAGTAGCGCGAGGAAATTCACGAGCGCCTCGGGGAGGTACCCCACGTCGCGAAACTCCGTCACAGCCTGGGCGCCATGCCTCTTGGAGAGCCGCGTCCCGTCGGGACCTAGAATCATCGGCACGTGGCCGAAGATGGGGGGCGTGAGCCCGAGAGCCCCGTAGAGCAGGACCTGGCGCGGCGTGTTCGAGATGTGGTCGTCGCCACGGATGACGTGCGTGATCTCCATCGCGGAGTCGTCCACCACCGCGGCGAAATTGTAGGTCGGGTGCTGGTCGGCGCGGAAGATCACCAGATCGTCCAGGGTGGCGTTCTGAAACGTCACGTCGCCCCGTACCGCATCGGACCATGTCGTGCCGCCGTCGTCGGGCATCCGGTAGCGGATCGCGTGCGGCTCCCCCTTCGCGGCTCGCGCATCGGCCTCTCCCGGCGGGAGCGCCAGGCAGGTGCGGTCGTACTTGGGCGGTTCTCCCCGTCCCAGCGCCGCCTCCCGCCTCCGCTTCAACTCCTCGGGCGCGCAGAAACAGCGGTACGCCTTCCCCTCAGCCAGGAGTCGCCGTGCGGCCTCGGCGTAGCCAGGGAGCCGCTCGCTCTGGAAGTAGGGGCCGTGGGCGCCACCGACG
>JANNMC010000120.1:0-2649 GCA_031397435.1 Candidatus Eiseniibacteriota bacterium | reverse complement strand
CAAGCCCGCTACGGTGGTGACCGCAGCCAAAGCGATCAACACGACCTCGCTCGGCAGGCGGAAGCCAAGGCTGATGATCGCAATCGCTGCGAGCAAAGCCGCCAACCAGATCAAGCGCATCCTCCCCTTCCTTCCTGACCCAAGCCCTCGCGCGCTCCTGCCGCCGAGGAGCAACAATCCCGGCGCGGCGAGCCCACGGACCCACCCGGCGCGGCGCGCACATCCTAGGGCTACCTAGGATCCCCCTGCAACGCGGCGCGCGCGCGGGGTCGTGGAGGGTTGGTTCAGCCACTAGGTGGTCCGGGTGGTCCCGCCCGGGAGGAGTGGAGCGTGTTCCAGCACGTTGCGCGCAGGTGGTCCGGGTGGTCCCGTTCGCATGAATACACGGAGCACTTCGGCCTCCGTTCGGCCTCCGCGCCGCTGAAGACGTCGATCCGCGCACACTGGAACGCCACCGTAACCCGCAGGAGTGCTGGAAGGTAAGTTGGAGGCGGCACTGGGATTTGAACCCAGGAATAACGGTTTTGCAGACCGTCGCCTTAGCCACTTGGCTATGCCGCCCCCGCAAGTGGTTGAGTATAGCGTGGTTGGCGGTGGGCGCAATCTCGGAAATCGCGCCTCCCAGGCTTTCGCTTGGCAATCGAACCACCTACAACACACAGCGCCTCCTGGCACGCTGGTCGCCTTCAATTCCGCCCTTGACAACCGACCTACTAAGGCGGTCAAATGAATGCCTATGAAGGTCATAGATACCTCCAGCCCCTTCGGAAGTTCCGCCCGCACGCGGGTGCTGCTCGCGTTACGGCTCCTGACCGAAAGCTACGCTCGCGAGCTGTCGCGCCTTCTGGAAGTCAGTCTCTCCTCCGTCCAGAAGGCGCTGCAATCCCTGGAGCGGGATGGATTGGTCGCAGCGAGGCCCGCCGGGCGGACGCGGCTTTTCCGCCTGAACCCTGGCCATCACGCTCGAGCGGAGTTGGAGCGATATCTGGATCGGTTGCTCGAGCCGGAGACGGCGCTTCGCGCCCAGGTCTCCTCCTTGCGCCGCAGGCCGAGGCGTACCGGTAAGCCGCTTTGAAGATCGACGTTCGATCATCGCTGGCCGATGTGGCCGTGGTGGTGGGCGACGCCCTGCGAAGAGACGGTATTCGCGCGGTACTGACCGGGGGCGCCTGCGCCAATCTCTACTCCGGTGGTGCCTATCAATCGATGGATGCCGATTTCATCCTCTCCGGCTCCCCTGCCCTGGAGGACTTGAACCGAGCGCTGAAAACGCTCGGATTTCAACGCCGGGGCGACCGATATGTCCACCCGCGGGTACCATTCTTCGTAGAGTTTCCCCGTGGTCCGTTGGGAATCGGACAGGACGTGCAGATCCGCGCCGTCTGGCGCATGCGCCGCGGAGCCAAGACCCTGGCGCTGTCGGCGACCGACTCTTGCAGGGATCGCCTCGCCGCTTACTACCATTGGCGCGACCAGCAGAGCCTCGCCGCCGCGGTGGCGATCGCGTTGAGAAATCGCGTCGCACTCCGCAAGATCCGGGAATGGAGCCGGCGCGAGGAACACGTGGAAGATTATCAGGCCTTCCTGGCCGAGGTAGTGCGCCTGAGAAAGCCGCGGCGACGGGGCGGGCGATCGACAGAGTAGCGTGGTTGGCGGGGGCGCAATCGGGGAAATCAAGCGAGTGCGACGGTAGAAACGACCGTCGTACTCCATTGTCAAGAGATCCCTGCGCTGTCAAGGGCGGCCCCGAGGATCACAAGTTAGGCTTGGACCGGCCTTCGATCAGAGCGAGATAGTAGTCATGCTGGATCTTCACGCGCGCGAGGAACACCTCGAAGGGCGAGTACCCCCTGAGGCTGGTCAAGAATGGGTCGGTCGCGAAGAGTCTGTGGTTCGGCATCCCATCGTGGGCCGTCCGCTCCATCCAGAGGAGCGCCTCGGACTTGCGGTTCAGGACCGCATAGGCGCGCGCGAGGTCGTACTCGGGGTGATGGATGTGCCCCAGATTGGGCAGGTGCTGAGCCGCCCGCCGCAGCATCGTCTCGGCCTTGGCAACATCGCCGGCCTTGGCGAGCACCAGCGCGTATCTGGCCAGGTTGCCGCCATCGTCCGACGCCGTGGCAAGCTCCGCCTCGATGCGTTTCCGTGCCTCATCGAGTCGACCCATCAGAAGCAGCGCGTCATCCGCCCCAAATTTGAGATTGGGGTTGCGCTCGTAGGCCTGCAGAGCGAGCTCGGGCCGCCCGAGCTCGCAATCGATCCAGGCCAGGTAACCTGGCGCGAAAGTGTTCGTAGGATCTAGCCGCAGCACCAGGCGGAACTCAGCCGCCGACCTCTCGTAGAGACCGAGATGCAGCGTCACGATTCCTAGCCAGTGGTGGGCAGTCATGGAATTGGGCTCGAGCTCGATGGCATGCAATAGGTCGCGCATCGCGGCCTCGTGCTGGAAGCCCTTCGGCAGGCTCCACACCAGCCTCGCTCGCGCCACGTACGCCTCTGCCTGCCGCGGGTCCAGCGCCAGGGCCTTCTCGATCGAAACGAACGCCTGCTGCTCCCATTCTGCCCGTGGCTCGTCGTAGAAATACTGATGCGCTGCGATGAAGCCCAGGCGAGCGTGCGCCTGGGCAAACCCGGGATCGATGGCAACGG
>JANNMC010000085.1:0-24943 GCA_031397435.1 Candidatus Eiseniibacteriota bacterium | reverse complement strand
TCGGGCGGCGTGATCGGCGGCACGGGGGCAGTCTTCTACCTGATGGCGTACGTGGCGATGAATCTGGGAGCCTTCGCGATCGTGGTGCTCCTGGAACACAAGAGCGGGCGAGGGGAAGAGCTGAAGGACTACGCCGGCATGGGGTTCAAGTACCCCCTCATCGGCGCGCTCCTCTCGCTCTTCATGCTCTCGCTCTCGGGGATCCCGCCGACGGCCGGCTTCGTCGGAAAGCTCTACCTCTTCGGCGGCGCCGTCCAGTCGGGGCATGTCTGGCTCGCCATCTTCGCCGTCCTCAACAGCGCCATCTCGGTCTTCTACTACCTGCGCCTCCTGGTCCTCATGTACATGAAGGAGCCGCAGGAGGCGTTCCCGCCGATCCGGATCCCGTTCGCGCTCGCGGTCGTGCTGCTGGTGACGGCGGTCGGGACTCTTTGGCCGGGGCTCTTCCCGAGCGCCTGGTTCCAGGCCGCCCAGGAGAGCGTTCGCTCGCTCTTCTCGTAAATCTGCATCCATGACCTCGCCCCCGAAGTTCGGCCACGCCATGCGCGAGCAATGGCCCCTCGATCCCGCACTCACCTACCTCAACCATGGCACCGTCGGCGTCGTGCCGCGCCGGGTCATGGCCGCTCAGCAAGCACTCCGGGAGCAGATGGAGCGGAATCCGTCGTCCTTCATGCTTCGGGAACTGACGCGAGACAAGCCCGCTCCCTGGAGGCCGGGGCCGACCCGCATGAGGGAGGCCGCGGCGGCCGTGGCGGAGTTCGTCGGGGCGCGCGAGGAGGATTTCGTCTTCACGCCCAATGTCACCCACGCCATCAATGCCGTGCTTCGATCATTCCCGTTCGAGAAGGGGGACGAGATCCTCGTCACCGATCTCGGGTACGGGGCCATCACCTACGGCGCCAGGAACCGGGCGCGGGAGTTCGGCGGTTCTGTGACGGTCGCCGAAATGCCATACCCCACGACGCCGGCCGCCGCGCGCGATGCCATCCTGGCCGCGGTGGGGCCACGGACGCGGATGGCCATCATCGATCACGTCACGTCGGAATCGGCCCAGATCCTGCCGCTCGCCGAGATCGCCGCGGCGCTACACGAGCGCGGTGTTCTGGTCTTGGCCGATGGAGCCCATGTGCCCGGCGCCCTGGCCCTCGACGTCCCTTCACTCGGGGTCGATTGGTACGCTGCGAACCTCCACAAGTGGTGCCACGCGCCGCGCTCGTGCGGATTTCTCTGGGCTCCGCCGGTGCGGCAGGAAGGGCTCCATCCCTGGACGATTTCATGGGGGTTGGACCAGGGGTTCGCGCAGGAGTTCGATTGGGTTGGGACGCTTGACCCGACCAACTATTTGGCAGCGCCCGTTGGGGTTGCGATGTTGCGCGAATGGGAGTTCGAGGCGGTTCGGGGGTACATGCACCGTCTGACCTGGGATGGCGCTCAGCTTCTCACGAAGGAATGGGGGACCGCGATCGGCGTGCCGGAGGAGATGGTCGGGACCATGGTAACGGTTCCGCTTCCGGAGCGCGCCGGGGCGGAGATGGATGCTGCCGCACGGCTTCGCCTCGAACTCCTCCTGGAGGACAAGATCGAGATTCAGATGCACGCCTACCGCGGGCGGCTCTGGGTGCGGCTCTCGGCCCAGGTGTACAACGAAATGGCCGACGTGGCGCGATTGGCGACGGCCGTGTCACGTCGACTCTAGCGTGGGGCTGTGCTACCGGCCCACCTTCACCGGATACGCCTCCAGCGCTCCTGCCAGGATCTCCATCGCCTTCCGGAGCGCGCCTTCCTCCAGCACGTACGCGAACCGGATCTCGTTCTTCCCACGCCCCGGCGTCGCGTAGAAACCATCTCCCGGCGCGACCATGACGGTGGCGTTGTCCTTCCGGTACTCCTTCAGCATCCAGATGACGAACTCCTCGGCGTTCGGCACGGGGAGTTCGGCCATCAGGTAGAAGGCGCCCTCCGGCTTCCGGGCAAAAGTCCCGGGGATCTTCGCCAGCCCCTCCATCACCAGGTCGCGGCGCTTGCGGAATTCGTCCACGACCATCCTCGTGTAGGAGGCCGGCACCTTGTCCAGCACGGCCGCCGCATACTGGCCGATCGTCGGAGGCGACAGCCGCGCCTGCGCGAACTTCAAGCATGCCTCGCGGACCGCGGCGTTCTTCGTCACCAAGGTGCCGACGCGCGCGCCGCACATGTTGAGTCGCTTCGAGATCGAATCGACGAGCACGACCTGCTGGTCCACGCCCGTCCGCGTGAGCGGGCTCTCGTGCTTCAGGCCGTCGTAGACGAACTCCCGGTACGCCTCGTCGGTGATGAGCCAGAGGTTCTTCTTCTTCGCCAGGTCAACGAGGCCGTCGATCTCGGCTGCCGTGTAGGCGGTGCCGGTCGGATTCGACGGGGCGCAGATCAGGATGCCGCGCGTCTTCGGACCGATCACGCGTTCGATCGCTTCCATCGGCGGGAGGTGATAGCCGCTCTTCCCGTCGCAGGCGATCGGCTTCACGCTGACGCCGGCCAGAAGGGCCATGGTGGAGTAGTTGGTGTAGAAGGGCTCGAAGATGATCACTTCATCGCCGGGCTCGAACAACGCCCAGAAGGCGAACTGGAGCGCCTCGCTCCCGCCCACCGTCGTCAGGATCTCGGCGGGGCTGAAATCGAGCCCGCACGACTGGTAGTAGCGAGACATTCCTTCGCGGAACTCCATCGTCCCGGGAGAAGGGGAGTAGGGAACGTACTTGCCGGGGTAACTCCGGATCCGCTCCATGACGATGTCGGGCGTCGGGAGATCGGGCTGTCCGATGTTCAACTGGTAGACGGTCGCGCCTTCCTTCATCGCCGCTTCGGCGTAGGGGGCGAGCCGGCGGATGGGGGAAGCCTGCGCTTCCTTGCCGCGAGTCGAGATGTTCATCACTTACCTCCGCGTCGTGGCGTCCGCGCGCGCGGGACCGGCTTCGGGACCGGTGGCGTTGCGAGGAGACGCACGACCAGATCGACGGTACGTTCCAGGTCGCGCGCGTGGACCAGCGAGTCGGGCCCGCCCGTCTTCCGCGCGGGAATCGCGATCAGAACCGTGGGAACACCCGGCCCGGCGCGCCGCACGGCGCCGGCGTCGGACGAGCCCTCTTCGCGCACCAGGTACTGGATCGGAACGCGCGCGGCCTTGGCCGCCTTGCGCGCCATTTCCAGCGCCTGCGGGTGCGCGATGTATCCATGCTCCTTGAGTCCGATGCAGGGTCCCTCGCCGAGCGTCACCGGACTCTGATCCTTTGCCTCGCCGACGTGCGCCAACTCCACCACCACGGCCATCTCCGGCTCGACGCCGAAGGCGCCGGTCATGGCGCCGCGCGAACCGAGTTCGCTCTGGGCGGTGAAGATCACATGAAGGTCGTACGGGATCTTCCCGGAGCGGAGCACCGCCGCCGCCACGGCCGCCGCTCCCGCGCGATTGTCGAGCGAGGAGGCGCGCCACTGATCGCCCAGCCGGTCGAGGCGCGCTTCCAGCATTCCGACGGAACCGACGGGGAAGCGCTTCGATGCCGCGGTCTTGTCGTATCCGGTCGCCAGGTAGAGCGAACTCGAGTCGAGCGCGCCCACCTCCTTGCCGCTCGCCGGGCGGTCGTAGGCGACCAGCGCACGCTCGCCATCGGCGAAGAGAACGGTGGAGCCGATCGCCTCGGCGGCTCCGCGGCCGCCCAGGAGGTCGATGCGGGCCGTGCCGCCCGATTCCACGCGCGTCACGATGACGCCGGGTGCGTCCATCGCGGCCACGAGAAGCAGGCGGGGGCCGCTACCGGGGATGTGGAGGTGCAGATTGCCGAGGGCATCCTCGCGCGTGCGCCCGACGCCGCGAAGCACGGTACGGAGCGCGGCGCGCACGCCCGTCTCGCGGCCCGGCGGGCCGTAGGCGGGAACAAGAGTCTTCAAGAGTGCGTCGAGACTTCCGGGACGCGGTTTCACGGCCACTCCTTTCGAAGCGATTCGAGCGCGTGCCAGACCAGCTCCACCACGCGCTGCGGATCACGAATGTCGAGGTACGCCGCCGGGGCGTGAATGTAGCGGCACGCCACGGAGACAACCGCCGCCGGAACGCCGGCGCCCGAGAGCGCGATACGTCCCGCGTCGGTCCCCCCGACGCCGGGGCGTTTCCACTGGGTCGGAATCCTACGCCGCTTCGCCGTCTTCTCGAGCAGATCGACGAGACGCGCATCGGCCATGAGACTTCGGTCCTGGATGGTGATGGTGGGACCGCCGCCCATCCGCGGCTGTTGCTCCTCGGGAGAAGCGCCCGGAGACTCGCCCGACGCGGTTCCCTCGAGAATGATCGCCAGGTCGGGCGCGACGCGACGCGCGGCCGCGGCGGCGCCGCGGGTTCCGATCTCTTCCTGGACGGTCCAGACCGCGGTTACCGGAACGGGAGGGCGCTTCTGAACCAGGCTTGCCAGGACGGCGCAGCCGACTCGATCGTCGAACGCCTTTCCTTTCCGAACTCTCCCGGCCGATTCGTACGTCGTGTCGAAGGCGACCAGGTCGCCGATCGAGATCGCTTGCAGCGCTTCCTCGCGTGAGGCGGCGCCGATGTCGAGGAAGAGCTCCTCGATCGGGATCACCTTGTTCATGTCGTTGTTGGTGAGGAGATGTGCCGGCAGGACCCCGACCACGCCGCGCGCACCGTTTTGCCCGATCCGGAATACCTGTCCGAGAAGGATGCGCGGGTCGATCCCTCCGACCTTCCGGAAGCGAAGGCGTCCATCCTTCTCGACGGCGGTGACCATGAAACCGACTTCGTCCATGTGGGCGCAGAGCATGACGTGCGGCGCTCCGCGGCGGCTTCGCCCGCCGGACGGTTCGATCCGCGCCACGAGATTCCCCATGGCGTCGACTTCCAGGCTATCGACATGGTCGCGCACGGCGCCAACGATCAGTGCGCGAACTGGCGACTCCCAGCCGCTAGGACCATCGGCGTTCGAGAACGCCTCCAGAAGACGCTCCTCGAAGCGCGGGGCTCCCGATCGCTTCGCGACGCGCGCGGCCGGCATCACTTGAGCACCTCGGTGGCGCGCCACTCCGGTTCCAGAGACGCCAGGTAGTGGGCAAGCAGCGTGGCGCAGCGATCGACGTCGCGCGGCTCCACCACCTCGATGCCGGTGTGCATGTAGCGGCAGGGAATGCCGAGCACCGCCGTGGCGACGCCAAGGCTCGCGATCTGGATGTCCATGGCGTCGGTGCCGGAATTGGCGGGACTCACCTCGACGCTGAAAGGGAGCCCGATCGCCCGCGCGGCGCTCCGGAGTCCGTCGAAGACGCCGGCGTGGATGTTCGCCCCCATGCAGAGGGATGGGCCGCCACCCAGCGGGACCGTGTCGCCCTCCCGTGTCCCCGGCATGTCGCCGTGGCTGACGTCGATGGCGATGCCGATCTCCGGCTTCAGACCCTCGGCGGAGGTCCGGGCGCCGACACAGATCTGTCCGTCCTCTTCCTCCACCGTGCCGACCGCGATCACGTCCCAGGCGGGACGCCGCTCGCGGAGGGCCTGCAGCGTCCGGACCAGGACCGCCACGCCGGAACGGTTGTCCATTCCGGGCGAGGCAAGCCGCGACTTGAGGAGTCCCACCGGCGGCTGGCGGAGCATGACCATGGTCCCGACCGGTACTCGCCGCCTCACGACCGACTCCGGCTGCCCGGTGTCGAGGTAGATTTCCTCCAATGGGATGACCCGCTCCGCCTCACCCTTTTTCTGAAGGTGAGGGGGCTTGGTCCCGAAGATGGCGTTCATCGGAGTCTTGGAGTGGATCACCACTTCCTTGCCGGGAAGGGTGCGCTGGTCGAAGCCGCCGACCGAGATGACGCGGAGGTAGCCGCCCGCCTCGACCCGGCTCACCAGGAAGCCGATCCGGTCGAGGTGCGCGGCCAGGAGGGCGCGGGGGCGAGGTTCAGGGCCCGTCCCGTGGATCCAGCCAAGAACGTTGCCCATCTTGTCTCGCTCGACCTTGTCGGCGAAGAGGCCGAACGCCCTCTCGATCTCCGGGACGGAGACATGCTCGTACCCGGCGACGCCGGGAAGGGCCGTCAGGTGGCGGAGCCACTCGTCGGTGCTCCACTCGAGCTGCCCCATTCGACGAGGCGATGTCTGCTTCGAACGCGGCATAGACAGCCAATTTAGCCCACCCCCCACAAGCGTGCCAGGGTAAACTCCGGCCCCGCATGGAACCGCTCCGAATCGCCGTCGCCTTGCCGCACCTTGGCGTCTACGGAGGCATCCGCCGCTTCCTGGAGTTGAGCCGCGTCTGGACCCGGCGCGGGCACACGGTGGCGCTCCTGACGCCCCCTGCCAAGCCGGGCGCCGCCCCCGAAGAGCCGTGGCTGCCGTTCGAGGGCGAGCGCGGCGGGCTGGAACGGCTAGCGGGCGAGAGGTGGGACGTTCTCCTTTCTCCCGATCCCGAGCTCTTCGTGCGCGCCGAAGCGGGTGGGGCGCTTCGCGTTCTCTACGCGGTCCTGGAAAAGGCGCCGCGTGCCGAGGAGGCATGGCGAAGCGCCGATCTCGTGCTGGCCAACTCCGCCACGATGAAGCGGCACCTCTCGCGACGGGGGGTCGTGGCTGCCGACGGCGTCGGCGGAGTGAATCTGGAGTTCTTTCATCCCCCGGCGCCCGACGGGCGGCCGGAGCGAGCCCGTACCGGCGCCGCGGTCCGCGTGCTCGTCTACGGCAGACTCTCGCGGAAGCGGAAAGGGACGTGGACCGCCGCCCATGCGGTCGAGCTCGCCGCGCGTGCGGCGGGCGTTCCCGTGGAACTGACTCTTTTCGACGCGCCCCCTCCGGGCTCCGCCGAGGCGGCGGCCTTACCCCTCCAAATCCCGCACCGATGGGTGCTCCGTCCCACGCAGGAAGAACTCGCCGCGCTCTATCGCGACACCGACCTCTTCATCAGCGCGGAGCGACGCGCCGGCTGGTGCAACACGGCGGCGGAGGCGATGGCGTGCGGCGCGGCGGTCGTCTGCACGCCAAGCGGAACGGAGGACTTCGCGCGGCACGGCGAGAGCGCCCTGGTCGCGCGCTGGCCCTGGTCCTGGCTCCTGGCGAGGCGGATCGAAACCTTGCTTTGCGACCCGGCAAAGCGGCTCCGGATCGCCGCGGCGGGAAATCAGGCGATTCAGGCCTTCGGGTGGGAGCGGACGGCGGAAAGCGTGGAGACGGCCATTCGGGAAGCGATGAAGTCAACGATGTCGGTGCCATCGAGGGGGACGCGATGACGAAGCGGAAGCGTGAGGCAAGAGGCGCGAAGGGTTGGCTCTTCCATGGCGGGACTCTTCTCGACGCGAGACGGGCGGCGAGGCTGCCCCTTGCTTCGCCGCGAAAGGGAAGCGGCGGTGGCGAGGCGCTCCTTGTCCGCGGAGGCGTGATCGAGGCCATCGGCCCGTTGGCGCGGCTTCGGAAAATGGCCGGGAAGGGGATCGAACCGTATGACCTTCGTGGCGGCGCGCTCGTTCCCGGGTTTGTCGACGCGCACATCCACCTCGTCACCTGGCTCCGCGTCCTTCGCGACCCCTCGTTGGGCGAGGAGCAGACCCCCGAAGCGCTCGCGTCACTGGTGCGGGCGCGGCAAAAGACGCTTCGCGCGGGGGAGTGGCTGACGGTTCGCGGTTGGGTGGCCCGGGCCTGGCCGGCGGAGGCGCTGGTCCGGGAAACGCTCGATCGAATCGTCCCGGCTCACCCGCTCGTTCTCTACGCGGCGGACGGGCACTCGGTCTGGGCGAATGGGACCGCTCTCTCTCTCTGCGGCGTAAACGTCCACACACGGGCTCCCGAGGGCGGCGTGATCGCCAAGGATGCGCGCGGAGAGCCGACGGGGCACCTGATCGAGGAAGCGGCGAACCTTGTCCGGTCGCGCGTCCCGCGGCTCGACGATCCCGCTGAGGAGTTGCGCGACGCGGTGGCGGAGGCCCGCCGCCTGGGGATCACGTCGGCGCACGACTTCGATGCGGCGGTCCAGGGGCGGCGCGCCGCCCAGGATCTCGACCGCGACGGCCGTCTCGCGCTCCGGCTCCTCAAGTCGATTCCGGCCGCCTCACTTGACGCCGCGGAGGAATTGGGACTGCGGCACGGCTTCGGCTCCGAGCGCCTTCGAGTCGGCCCCGTGAAGATGTTCGCCGACGGCACGCTGGGATCGAGCACGGCGCTCCTGGAGGCTCCGTACGAGGGGACCACGAACGTCGGAATCGCGGTCATGCCCGCCGCGGAACTGAAGGAGAAGACCATTCGCGCGGCGAGGGCCGGCCTGGCCGTCGCGATTCACGCCATCGGCGACCGCGCGGTCCGCCATGCGCTCGACGCGTTCGAGGCAGCGATTTCCGAGGGGCTCCGCTTCCCCGTGCCGCCTCGCGTGGAGCACGTTCAGCTGGTGGGCGAGGCCGACATCGCCCGCTTCCATCGGCTCGGCGTCGTCGTATCGGCGCAGCCGATTCATCTTCTCACCGACCGCGATCTGGCGGTGCGGATCTGGGGGGCGCGTACAGGGCGTTCCTATGCCTGGAAGAGCTTTCTGAAGGCGAAGGCAACGCTCTACTTCGGATCGGACGCGCCATTCGACCGGCCGGGGCCGCTCCTGGCGCTCCAGGCAGCGGTACTCCGGCGCGACCCCGCGCGGCACACCGATGCCTACCACGCGGAGCAGCGCCTGCGGCTCGGTGAGGCGTTGCGGGCTCACGTGGAAACACCGCACGCCTCCGCCGGCTGGCCGGTGCGCCTGGGGAGGCTTGAAGCGGGCTGGGGCGCCGATCTGGCGGTTTTGGACCACGATCTCCGCTCCATCCCGCCGGAAGCGTGGCATCGTCTCCGCGTGGCCGGAACGTGGGTGGCTGGATCGAACCAGATACCCAAATAAGTGTATCCATGAGTTAGCGATTGCTGTCGTATCGCACCCGGTATTGGTATAATTACGACGCGTCCCCATCTGTGTCGTCTCGTCGGGCGGACTCATCCGAGGAACCGCTCTGCATGAAGAAGACTAGACTGCTTCTCGCGCTCGCTTCGGTCGCGCTCCTCGCGGCTCCGACGTCGTCGTTGGCGCAATACTATGCCTTCGGCAAGAACAAGGTTCAGTACGACACGTTTCACTGGCTGTCGCTGAAGGGCGAGCACGTCGAAGTTTTCTATTATCCCGAAGAAGAGCCTCTCGCCCGCGCGGCCATCGTGCTGGCGGAGGAGTCGTACGCCGACCTCGCGAAGAAATTCCAGCATCAGGTGCCGCGCAGCGTTCCGCTGATCGTTTACTCCACGCACCATCACTTCGAGCAGAACAACGTGAGCCCCTTCCATGTGCCCGAGGGAGTTCAGGGCTTCACGGAGTTCATGAAGGGGCGCGTGGTGCTCCCGTACACCGGCTCCTACGGCGAATTCCGTCACGTCATCCATCACGAGATGGTGCACGTCTTCCAGTTCTCCATCCTGGAGGATGTCTACAAGAAGCACCGCCGGAGCACCTACGTGGTGCCGCCGCTCTGGTTCTCCGAAGGACTCGCCGAGTACTGGTCGAACGAGTGGGACGCGCAGGGGGAGATGGTCGTCGCCGATCAGGTCCTCGAAGGAGACGTTCCGCCGATCAGCGAACTCTGGCGCTACAACGGCACCTTCACGATCTACAAGCTGGGGCAGTCGCTCTGTGATCACATCGGGAAGACCTACGGCGACGACGCGCTTCGCCGGCTCTACACGGAGATCTACAAGGACGATCGCTTCGAGCGGCTCCTTCAACGTGTGACCGGGGCCACCGCGCGGCGCATCTCCGAGGACTGGCAGTACGCGCTCAAGCGGCACTACTTCCCGAACGTGAAGGACCGTGTCAGTCTGTCGCTGGCGGCCGAGGAGCGGGCCATGTCGCAGGGTGTGAACCTGAAACCGGTCGCGATCCCCGACACGACGCTCTTCGGCGGTCATCGTTACCTCTTCGTCTCGGCCCGGAGCGGCTACACGAACATCTACAGTGCCTCCTTCAAGGGGCGCGAGCGCGATGTGAAGTCGATCGTGCGAGGACAGCGGAACGCTCAGTACGAATCGTTCCACCCCTTCCAGAGCCGCATCAGCGTTTCCCGTTCGGGGCAGCTGGCGTTCGTCTCCAAGTGGGCCGGCCGTGACGCCCTCTTCCTCATGGATCTCGCCACGAAGGAGATCACGTTGCGGCGCCACATGGACGGACTCATCTCGCTCGCTTCGCCGGCGTGGTCTTCGGATGCCTCGAAGATCGCCTTCGCGGGACAGTCGAACGATGGTCAATCGGACATCTTCGTCCTCGATGTCGCGACCGGCGATCTGGCCCGGATGACGAACGACCGCTACACCGACGCCGATCCCTCCTGGTCGCCGGACGGGACGCGTCTCGTCTTCTCGTCCGACCGCACGCGTTTCGGCGCCGAAGGACGGCACAATCTCTTCCTGGCCGATGTCGCCACGCTCGAGGTCCGCTATCTCACCTACGGCGACTGGACCGACCAGACGCCTTCCTGGTCACCTGACGGGAGCCAGATCGCGTTCGCTTCGGACCGCGACGGCGCCTTCGCGCTCTACACGGTTGGCACCGATGGAAACGGGAGCCGCGTCTGCCGCACGCTCGGCACCTCGCTCGATCCCGCCTGGACTCCCGATGGGAAGAACCTTCTCTTCACGGGCTACCGGAAGGGAGCGTTCGGCATCTATCAGCTCCCGGTGACGGAGAGCCGGAGCGATTCGTTCGCGCTGGCGATGGACGACGCGGCGGCGCCGCCCCAGTGGACGTGGGAGACGACGCTCGCACGTTCCACGCAGACCGCTGAGTCGTACGAGCCGCGCTACGGACTCGATCTCGTTTCCGGCGGACTCTCCTACAACCCGAACGAAAACGTCGGGCAGGGAATGCAGGGTGCCGTGAGCGACCTCCTGGGGAACCACCTCTTCGTCTTCCAGCTCGGGAACACCGCGGAGAAGTCGAGCGACATCCTTAATCGCATGAACGCGGGCGGCTGGTACGTGAACCGGCAGCATCGCTGGAACTACGGGGTCGGTGCGTTCCACCTGGCGGGCGACTACCGGGACGCCATTGGCATCGACTACTTCGAGCGGCGCGCCGGTGGATCGATTGTCGCCTCCTATCCGTTCTCGCGTTTCGATCGCATCGAGGGGACGGCACAGGCCTTTTACAACCAGAAGGACCGCGGCGACGGCTCGCCACGGGAGGGCTTCCTGACGACGCACGCGATCTCGCTGGTTCGCGACAACGCACTCTGGTTCGGCACCGGCCCGCGCGATGGAAGCCGCTACAACCTGACCGGTTCGGTCACGACCAACTGGAACACCGGCCGGGCCGAGAACGTGACGCTGAGCGCCGACCTGCGACGCTACGCGCGCGTCTCCCAGTGGACCACGCTCGCCATGAGGCTCCAGGGCCGGATGTCGAACGGCGCCGATCCCGAGCGTTTCGTGATGGGTGGCACGCACTCGCTCCGCGGCTATGATCGTCGGAGCCTTTTCGGAACACGCCTCTTCCTGGCAAACGTGGAGTATCGGTTCCCCCTCCTGCGCCACGTCGTCCTCGGCCTCCCCTTCGAAGGAATGGAACTTCCGGCCATCGATGGAGCCGTCTTCGCCGACGCGGGAAATGCCTGGGAGAAGTTCGAGTCGTTCCCGAATCCGAAGGGGAGCTTGGGATTCAGCCTTCGGACGAATCTCGCGGGATACCTCGTGCTTCGCTACGATGTGGCACGCCGCACCGATTTCAAGGACATCGAGCCGGGCTGGCATCGGGAGTTCTACCTCGGATTTGACTTCTAGAAACCAGCGCTTTCCGACCCACGGATGGGTGACCGCCGCGGCCTGTCTCTTCCTGGCCGCGGGAATCCCGAACGTGATCTTCGCGTCGCCCCTGGCGGCGCCCGATTCGACGCGCCCGGCGGCGCCGCCCGCACCGCCTCCTCCGGCGTACGTTGCCGTCGAGACGCGGCCCTCCGGCCTGCGCGTCACGATCGGCGCGATGGAGGCGGGGTGGTCTCCCCTTGCCGCGACGCGTGTCCCGGCCGGGCGGGTCACCGTTCGCGCCTATCCCGGCGACGCGCGCCGATTCGACCCCTCCACCGACGGCGTGACGCTCGAAGCGGCGCCGGGGGAAACGCTACGCGTCTCGCTTGATCTGCGCCCGCATCCGCTCCTGCGAAGCAGGCCGGCGGCGCTCGTCATGCTCCTGGGTCTGCGCGAGGCAGAGCCCGACTTGGCCGTGGGCGAGACGCCACTCCGTCTGGCTCCGGCGCTTCTCGAAGTACGACGCTTCCGCTTCGAGGCGGCGGGATTCGCCGACAGCGTGGTGGCCGGGTCGTGGCTGCTCGAAACGGCGGAAGGCGGCGTGGGGAGCGCCAGCGTGACGCTTCGCTCGCTCCATCTGCCTCCGCCGCTGCCTCCCGCGGGCCCCTCGCTCTTCGGCCGGCGCTGGTTTCAATGGGGTCTGGTGAGCGTGGGCGCCATCGTGACCGGTGGCGCGGCAATCCTGCGTCATGAGGGAGATCGCGCCTACGATCGCTACCTCGAAGCCAGCGACCCCCTCGTGATCGAACGGGAATACGATCGCACGGTCCGCTACGACCGCTTGTCGGCCGCGTCGCTAGGAACGGGTCAGGTCATGTTCACGGCAGGACTGTTTCTGCTCGTGACGGGGCTCGGCCGATGAACCGATTCCCTCGCGTCGCGTCGCTGGCGGCCGCCCTGGCGGGGATCCTGCTCGTCGTCGGTGGCTGCACGACTCGCGACAGGCTCAATCCGCTCGATCCCGCCAATTCCGAGACGCGAGGCGCCATCCCCGGCTTCGGCGCCATCGCGGCCAACGGCCTCGTGGAACTTCGATGGACGCCGCTCTCCCAGAAAGGGGTCGCCGCCTACGCGGTCCACCGCTGGACGCCGGGAGGGACGCCGGCGCCGTTACCGGGCGCCGTCTTCGGTCCCGCCTCGAGTGGCACCCTCGATCTCGACGTGGTGAACGACTCGACCTATCTCTATCGGCTGGTCGCCCGCTTCACGTACGGAGACAGCGCGGTGAGCCTTCCCGACAGCGCCACGCCCGGGGCGCGCTTCATCTCGATCCTGGGGGCGGACCCCTCCAGCGTCCTCGGCCTCTCGCCCGACGCTCGCGATGCGATTTCGGCCGTTCCCTCCGCCAACGCGTACGAGGATTTTGATCTCGACCGCGATCGAGGCGTTCTCTGGCTGAGCGACCCCGTCTCGGGGACAGTCCTGCGCCGAGGTTTGAACGGGGAAGTAGCGGGTGTCACGCTCGTGGTACCGGGAGTCACCGACGTGTCGATCTCGAACCTCCGCGGCGTGGGGTGGATCGCCTCTCCCGATCAGCAGCGTGTTCAGGCATTCGGTCCCGATCTGAACGACCCGTTGCCTCGCGTCACGATATCGGGCCTGGGGCACGCGCGGGTCGTGGAGGCGGGGACGCTCGATCCCGCGGTCTGGATCGGCAACGACGAGGGTACCGTCTTCCGCGTGAGTCCGACCGACGGGAGTCTGCTCGAACAGTGGAATGTCCAGGCGCCGGTGCGGGCCATCGCGCTCGATCAAGTGGACCGGTCGGCATGGGTCGTCACGATCCGGGGGAGCGTGAACGATCTCTACCACCTCGTGACCGGCGATTCGACGGCGGTCGCGAAGCGCGTGGGCCTGGAAAACGTCGCCGACGTGGAAGTGGAGACCGTGACGCGGACGCTTTGGGTGAGCGAACGCGGCCGCCCGCGATCGGCAGCGGGGAGGGTGTCGCGGCTTGCCGCCGACGGCTCGACGATCGCGACCCTCGCGGGGCTGGAACCGTATGGCCTGACCATCGAGGCGGGCCGCGATCATGTCTGGGTTTGCGATCTGGCGTCGAACCGGGTCTACGAGCTCGACGCGAACGCGTCCATCGTCAGGCGAAGCCCTCCCCTCGGCGTTCCCTACGGCATCCTGATCCGCGATGGCATGGCCGTTGCAGGACCACTCGTACGTTCGCGCCGAGGCATCCGGTGAGGCCCCGGCGGAGAGCAGCGGCATCTTAAGCCCGCGCAATGAGTTGACGGCGCTGGCCAAGGGGCCGCGGTACGACACGGCCACCGGTGAGAAAGCGAGCCTTCGGCGCGATCGGCGGCGAGATCCGATGCAGCTTGCACGATGCAGGGACGAGGAGGATGAAGCATGCCACGCACCCGCCCGACGAAACTCGCCACGCTGGACGTCGTCGAAGAAGTCGCGCGCCGGGTTCCCGGCTACAAGGGGTACCAGGACCTGGCGCAGCGACGGGATGACGACCGGCGATTCAGGACGAGCGTCGCGGAGTACCTGAACAGCGAGGCCCATCGCCTCGAACGCATCGAAGGGAATCAGTTCGGAGACGACTTCACCGATCTTCTCGAGGAAGTCGATGCCGGCGCCCGGAAACTGGAGTACCTGGCCGACTCGGTCGCCATGCCGGCCACGCCGAAGGGATCGCTCCCGACCGACCAGGCCGTCGATACGGTAGGGACGCTCGACGCGAAGATCCTGGACGAGGTGGAGCAACTCCATCGCGTCGTTCACGAGCTGGAAAAGGCCTACCTCCATGACGAGCGGTTCGAGATGAACCTTGCCGAACTGAGGGGAATCACGGAGCGGATCGCCGACTACATCGAGCAGAGGAACGTCGCCCTGGTGAAGTGACGGCCGCGGCGTCGCCGAGTCCCGAGGCTCCTCGTTGCGAGACGGGGAGCCTCTTCTGTATTCTCTTTCCGTGACCCGCCGCCTCTACTACGACGACTCGCTGCTCCGTTCCTTCGACGCCTCCGTGGTCGCCGTACGCGATCGGGAGGGATCGCCGGAGGCCGCGCTCGACGTGACCGCGTTCTATCCAGGCGGCGGCGGGCAGCCCTCCGACCGCGGCGCGCTCGGGGCGCTCACGGTGCTCGACGTGATCGAGGAAGAAGGGGTCATCTGGCACCGCCTCGGTTCCCCGGCCGCGGTGGGGGATCGGCTCGCGGCGTCGCTCGACTGGGGTCGGCGCTTCGATCACATGCAGCAGCACACCGGGCAGCACATCCTCTCCCGCGCCTTCGTGGAGGTCGCCGCGGGCGACACGAAGTCGTTCCACCTTGGGGACTCGGTGGCCACGATCGACGTGGAGCACGCGGGGCCCGGCCCTGACCTCTTGGCCAAGGTCGAGGACCGCGCGAATGAGATCGTCTGGGAAGACCGCGAGGTGAAGACGCGCTGGACCACCGTGGCGGAGGCGCTCCGCCTTCCGCTCCGAAAGCCTCCCGACGTGGAAGGCGACGTTCGGATCGTGGAAGTGGACACATTCGACTGGTCGGCCTGCGGTGGGACGCACGTCGCCCGATCGGGCCAGGTGGGACTGATCCACATCCTGGGAGCCGAACGCTACAAGGGCGGGGTTCGCGTGGCGTTCGTCTGCGGGGGGCGCGCGCTTCGCCGGCTGCGGGAGGCGGGGACGCTTCTCCGGGGCCTGGCTCTCGAGTTCACGGCAGGCGAGTCGGATCTCCCGCGCGCCGTGACGCGTCTCAAGGAGGATCGCGTCGCCCTCGATCGCCGGTTGAAACCGCTTCTCAAGGAATCGCTCGACCGAGAGGCGGCGGATCTCTTCTCCGCCGCGCCGACCGGAGCCGCCGGGCCTGTCGTGGCCATTCACTTCGCGGACCGCGATCCCGCGGAGCTGGGTCCGCTAGCCGGCGGCATCGTTTCTCGCGGAGGAATCGCCCTTCTGATGGCCTCGGAGCAGGGGGAACCCGGCGCGCGGGCGCATTTTGCCGCTCCCCAGGGTACAATCCCCGTAGGAGCCCTTCTCGGAGCCCTCTGCCGCCGTCACGGCGGCAAGGGAGGCGGCCGTCCCGAGTCGGCGCAAGGATCGTTTCCGGCGGACCGCGTCCCCCTCGCCCTCGAGGAAGCGCGAACCGCCGCATTGACCGGACCGGGATCGGAGCTTTTGTCATGAACCGCTTGCTGCTCGCCGCTTTTGCCTTAGCCCTGGCGCTCCTGGCCGGTGTCGCCCCCGACGCCGCCGCGCAATTCGGGCAGAACAAGGTTCATTACAAACACTTCCAGTGGCGAATCCTCCGAACCGAGCATTTTGACATCCATTATTACGAAGGGACGGAGGAAGCGGTGCAGATGGCCGCCCTGATGGCCGAGCGCGGCTACAAGCGTCTGAGCGGCGTCCTCCACCACCAGATCAAGGCGCGGATTCCACTCGTCCTCTACGCCTCGCACACCGATTTCGAGCAGACGAACATCACGCCCGAGTTGATCTCCATCGGCACCGGAGGCGTGACCGAGTTCATGAAACGGCGTGTCTTCCTGCCGTTCACCGGCTCCTTCGCCGAACTCGACCACGTCTTGACGCACGAGCTGGTGCACGCGTTCCAGGTGGACGTGCTCTTCGGCGATACGACGGGCATGATCGGGAATCCCTTCTCTTCCTCGCCGCCGCTTTGGTTCATGGAAGGGATGGCCGAGTACCTCTCGGTCGGCGGCGTCGACGCGAACACGAAGATGTGGCTCCGTGACGCGTCGCTGGAGGGCTACCTGATCCCGATTCGCACGCTCCAGTACGTCGGCGACATCCGCGTCTACCGATTCGGACAGTCGATTCTCCAGTTCATCGCCGACACGTACGGAATCGGAAAGGTCGGAGAACTCCTGCAACGGACGCGCCGGCTGGGCAACGTGGAGCGCGCGCTCGAGTCGACCACCGGCCTTTCGATCGACACGCTCTCGAAGAAGTGGCAGGAGGCGGTTCGGAAGGAGTACCTCCCGCAGATCGCTGACTACGACAAGCCCGATGTCATCGCCTCGCGCCTCACCGATTCGGAACGGGATCGTTCCAACTTCAACGTCGCGGTCTCCCTGGCGCCGTCCGGGAACCAGATGGTCTACATCTCGGACCAGAGCATGTACAACGATGTCTATCTCGCCTCCGCGCTCGACGGGAAGGTCTTCCGAAAGCTGATCTCCGGCGAACGGACGGGGACGTTCGAAACCCTTCGCTTCTTCAACACCTCCATCGCCTGGTCACCGGACGAAAAGCAGATCGCCATTCCCGCCAAGTCGGGCGGTGAGGACGCGCTCTACCTGGTCGACATCTCGTCGGGAAAGGTGCGGAAGCGGCTCCACTTCGGACTCGATGCGATCTACTCGCCGGCGTGGTCCCCGGACGGCCGACGGATCGCCTTCGTCGGCATCGACAGCGGGCTCTCGTCGCTCCGGGTCACGTCGCCCGACGGCAAGGAGAATGAGACCCTTCTCAGCGGGCTTCACGCCGTGCGCGACCCGTCGTGGTCGCCGGATGGGAGGAAGCTCGTGTTCCTCACCGACGAGGGCGAGGGGACCGATCTGAAGCGCCTGGTCTTCGCGCCGCTCCGTATCGCGATTTACGATACCGCCACGAAGAGCGTGACCGTGCCGCCAGGGCAGCTTGGGGCGAACACGTCGCCCCAGTGGTCGCCCGTCGGGCGCTCCGTGCTCTTCGTTTCGGATCGGACGGGGATCGCCAATCTCTACCGCCTCGATCTCGATACGGGACGTTCGATCCGTCTCACGAATCTACTCTCGGGTATTTCGGGGCTGGTGCCCGAGAGTCCTTCCATCTCCGTTTCCCGCGACGGAAGGCGGATCGTCTTCACCTCGTTCAACCGAGGCGGGTGGGACATCTACTCCGTGCGGGATCCGAAGAAGATGTTCGAGACGCCGGTCATGACCGCGGAGGCTTCGTTGCCGACGCCGGCGGAGCGGGTGGTCGCGACGGCGGGTCTGACCGAGCCGGTGGCGGAAGCGGCCCCGGCTCCCGCGATCACCACGGCCGAGCGCTATTCCTTGCTGAGCACGGGGCCCGATCTCGCGGGATCGAAAGCCGCGGAGAAGGTGATTCTCGGCAAGGGCCGAGACGCCGCGGCGGACACGGCCGAGGTCGACTCCACCCTGGCGCACTATATCCAGATCGCGTACACGGAGCCGCTGGCCGACAGCACGACCTTTCTTCGCCTCCCGTACAAGGCGCGCTTCTCTCGCGATTACATCGCCGGCTCGGCCCTGTTCGCGTCCAATGTCGGATTCGCGGGCTCCAGCGCTATCTCGTTCAGTGACGTGCTTGGGAACCACAATCTGCTCGCATCGCTGAACCTTTATGGCGACCTCAGGGAGTCGGACATCTACCTTGCCTATACCAACCTTTCGAGGCGGACGAACTGGGGCGGGGCACTTTTCCAGTACCGGATCGGGCGGCTTCTCCTCTCGACTTCGAACTCGGACGACGTGGAGGATCAGATCTATCGCGGCGGCGCGATCTTCTTCTCGCGCCCGCTCACGCGTTTCAGGCGATTTGAGTTTGGGGCGGAGGCCGCGGTGATCGACGAGCGGGTGCTTCGCTACAACTACTCGTTGGGCGAGATTTCAGAACTGGCGGGCGGAGGGAGTTCGTTCTACGTGGCACCCTACGTGGCGATGGTGGCCGACAACGCACTCTACGGTTCGACCGGGCCCATCAATGGCGGCAGGTCCCGCTACAGCGTGGAGCACGCACTCGGGGAAATCACCTACACGACCGGGCTCCTCGACTGGCGGCGCTACACGAACATTCGCCACCGCTTCGCGCTGGCGCAGCGGGTCATCGCCGGGGCCAGCGTCGGGCGTGACCCGCAGCTCTTCCGGTTCGGCGGGCCGTATACCTTCCGAGGTGTGGATTACGGCGATCTGATCGGCACGCGGCTCCTGGTCGCCAATCTCGAGTTCCGGTTCCCCTTGATCGAACAACTCGGCCTAGGATGGCCGCTTCCGCTAAACCTCGGCGGGATCAACGGCGTTCTCTTCGTCGAGGCGGCGAGCACCTGGGAAGAGGGGCGCGATCCAAAGTTCTTCTCCTCGAAGGGGGGGCTCCACACCCAGGATGCCCGCCTCGCGTTCGGCGCCGGGGCGCGCGTGAACCTCGGCTATTTCATCCTTCGATACGACTTCGGGCGTGAGCACCGCCTCGAGGGGGGCATTGGCGAGCCGCAGCACTTCGTTTCGTTCGGCGCCGACTTCTAGAGTGATCCCTCCCTGGCAGGGCTGGGACGAGGCGATCTTCCGCCAGATCCACCTCTCCTGGCGACATCCGGCTCTCGACCCGATCTTTCGCGGTCTGACCGATCCCGGAAAACTCATGCTGCCAATCCTTCTCGTGCTGCTTGGCTGCTTCTGGATGAAGGGGCGGCGCGGCGTTCTGGGGCTCCTGGTCCTGGCTCTGGCGATCGGTGCGTCCGACCAGACGAGCGCCAAGCTCCTCAAGCCGATCTTCCAGCGGCAGCGCCCTTCCGTCGTGCTCGCCGACTCCAGGCCGATGTTCGGCGTTCGCGGCTCCTATTCCTTCCCGTCGGTCCACGCGACGAATGCGTTCGCCTCCGCCGTCGTCCTGGATGCCGTTTTCCCGGGGGCACGGGTGGCGTTCGTGGTCCTGGCCGCTCTCGTTTCCTATTCGCGGATCTACGTCGGTGACCACTGGCCGTCGGATGTGCTGGCGGGAGCCCTTCTCGGAAGCCTGATCGGGCTGGGGGCGAGAGTCCTCTTCACGCGCCTCGTGGCGCGATGGGGAGTTCCTACGAAAGCAGGAGGAATGCCCAGTGGCGGCCCGTGATCCCCTTGTCTCGGCGATGCGAATAGAAGCGGTCGGAGGAGCACGAGGTGCACTCCGCTGCTTGATGAATTCGCGCATCGGGGAGACCGGCTTCCAGAAGGCCGCCGCGGATCGCGCCCGGGAGGTCGAGTGCCTCCTGGCCTGTTGGATGTGGGTGGCGAAGCGATGGATCGAATTCGAGTGCCACGTCGGCCCCGACCGGGAAGCAGCAAGGGTGCAGACAGGGTCCGACGACGGCGTGAAGCGTGGCACGTTCGGCGCCCTGGCCGGCGAGCCGCTCCACGGCGCGCGCCGCGATTCCGGCGCGGGCGCCACGCCAGCCGGAGTGGAGGAGCGCCGCGTGGCGGCCATCGGCCGAGACGATCGCCACGGGGGCGCAGTCGGCCGCGGAAACCGCGACCCACGGGTCTCCGGAGCGCACCACGAACCCGTCGGCCTCGGCGCCCGCTTCGGCGGGCGTTACGAGCGCGGCGCCGTGGACCTGGCTCAAGAGCGGTGGTGTCGGTCCGGGGTAACCGATGGCGGCGCGAAGCGTCTCGCGATTCAAGCGAACGGCGTCGGGATCGTCGCCGACGCCGAGACTGACATTGAACGCGGCGTAGGGACCGAGACTCGATCCTCCGAGTCGGGTCGTCATGCCGAACCACGCTCCGGGCGGGAGGGCGCCCGCCGGAGGACGCCAGAACGGAAGGGACAACTCGTTCGAAGGATGCGATGGCATGGGCCGGAGGGTGCCCGCCGCGCGGCGAGCGCGCAAGCGAATTGCGCCGTTTGCGCTTTGGCGCTGCTCCTGATCGCCGGATGCGCGCGCGTTCCGGTCAGCACCAGCGGCGCGGAGGCGCGCACGCGGCTCCTGGCCCATCGTGCGGAAGTCGGCGGTCCGATTCGCGGCGTCGGCGACATCGAGGCCGACGTCGCCGGGCGTGGGGGCTCCTTCGAGGCACGCTGGGGATCGGCGGGGGAGAGCCTGGTGGTGATCGGTTACTCCGGTCCGATTCGCGTGCTTGACGCGGCACTGTTACGCGATTCGGTCTTTGTCGCGATCCGACCCAAGGAACTTGGCGTCGCGGGTCTGGTTCGACCGGAACAGGGATTCGGCGCGGACGGGCTTCGTTTCCTGCTCCGTCCGTGGGATTTCGGCCCGGCCTGGATCCGCGACGCGCTCGAGCGGGCCTCGGCCGAAGCGATTGAGGGCGGCTGGAGGCTTCGCGGGCGTGGCGAGACCGGGTCGGGAACGGTGACCTTCGCTCTCGACATCACCTCGCGGGGCGAGCCGCGCCGGCTGGAACTCGCCCGCGCCGACGATCCGCGAAACGTCGCGGTGGTTCGCTACGGGGCGCTCCGGCGTTACGCCGCCGGCCGATACCCGCGCTGGATCGAGTGGTCGCGCGACGATGCCCGAGTCCGCCTCGACGTGCGCGAGATCGCGGAGCTGCCGGACGGGAAACTCCGTCTACTCCGGCCCGCGTCCTTCGAGTGGCGCGTTGTGTCGCTGAACGATCCCGAAGGCCAGGAGCTGCTAGGACGGCTGATCGGCACACCGTCCAAGGAGGTACCGCGATGAACCGACGGAATCGCGTGGCCGTGCCGGACCGCGTTTCGACTGCCGGCGTGGCCGCGGCACTCGTGGCCGCGGCGGCAATCGTGCTGGCCGTCGCGCTCTCCGCACCCCGTGCGCTCGGGGAGGAGGACGCCGTCACCCGCACGCTTCGCCGCGTCCTGACAGCGCGGGAAGCGACCGCCACCGTCACGCTGGAGCGGAGCGATCCCTTCGGGGGCCCTCCGGAGCGGGAGCGGGGGCGCGTCTGGTACATCCCCGGGCGCGGGCTCCGTTATCGCGCCGATGGGGCACAGGGACTCCAGCTCGCCCTCGATCGCGCCGCCGATCGTATGCTTCTCTATCGACCCGCGGAGCCGAAGCTCTATCGGGCCCCTTGGTCGAAAGCACCCGCAAAGCTCCGGCGTCTCGTTGCCGAACCGGAGCGCGTGCTCAGCGGTTCCCTTGGCGCGGAGGCGGAACGCCGCGTCGTGCGCGGCACCTCGCGATTGGGGTGGAAGCTCCGCCCAGCGTCGCTCGGCGACTCGCTGGCCCGTGTCTCGGTCTGGATCTCCGTTGACGCCACGAGCGGCCTCCCCCGATTTGTCTCGCTCGGTTCCGACGTCGACACGCTGCTGGTCGAGTTCCGTTCCTGGTCCTTTCCGAGTAACGCACGACAAGGTGATCTGGAAGTCCGCGTTCCCGCCGGCACGCCGGAGGCGCCTCTCGATCCCCGGGAACTGCTCGATCCGAAGGGATGAGTCGAGGAGCGGGGAAAGACGTTGACGCCCCGACGAGGGGTCGTGCTACGGTCGCCGGCATGAAACTTGGGGTATTTCAATTCGCCCCGGTCCGCGGCCGACCGGACACGAATGCGGCGATGCTGGAGTCGGCGCTTCGCTCCGCCGACTGCGACCTCCTCGTCGCGCCCGAATTGGCAACCTCCGGCTACCTCTACCTCGACCGTACCGAACTCGCCTCCGTCGCCGAGAGCGTTTCCGACGGTCCGACATGCGCTCGCCTGTCGCAGGTGTGCCGTGAGACGGGCCGATCCATCGTCTTCGGTCTGGCCGAGCGTGACGGAGAGAAGATCTACAATTCGGCCGTGCTCCTGACCCCGGCCGGCTGCGCCGCGCTCTACCGCAAAGCCCATCTCTTCGATACGGAGACTCTCGTTTTCGACCGGGCCGGAGCGTCGAACGATGTGGCCACGGCGGCGGGAGCGACGATCGGGCTCATGATCTGCTTCGACTGGCGATTTCCCGAGGTGGCGAGACTCCTGGCGCTTCGTGGCGCGGAGGTGATCGCGCATCCGTCGAATCTCGTGCTCCCGTACTGCCAGGACGCCATGGTGACGCGGGCGCTCGAGAATCGAGTCTTCACCGCGACCGCGAACCGCTTCGGCACGGAGACCGTGGAGGGCAAGAGCATCACCTTCACGGGGCGAAGCCAGATCGTCTCGCCGCGCGGCGAGCGGCTGGTCGCCATGGGGGTCGACGAAGAGGGAGTGCGCATCGCGACCATCGATCCGGCTGAGGCGCGCGACAAGCGCGGCACCGGACGGAACGATCTCTTCGCCGACCGGAGAGTCGATCTCTGGTCCGGGCTCCTCGCCCCACCGGAGTCGCCGCGATGAGGCGCGCCCGGTGAGTCCCGCGCTCGTCACCTACATCGCCATCGTCACGGCGATCGGCGGATACATTCTGTCGGGCTCCGTGGAGGGGTTCCTCGCGCTGGGCTGGATGCCGCTACTGGCCTGGATCGTCGTGAGCCTCGTGGCCGAGAGTCTCTGGCTTCAGACGATCACGGGGAAGGCGATGGAAAGCATGGCCTCGACGGTCGACATCAGCCTTCTCGTCCTGTTGGGGTACAAGCCGGCCGTCTGCATCGTCGCCATCGCCTTCGCGCTCGCGAATGTCTTCTTCTCCAAGCGTGTTTGGTACAAGGCGATCTTCAACGCGGGTCAAAACGTGATCGCGCTCACGGCGGCGGGTCTGGCCTTCTCGCTACTCGGCGGCCGGCCGCTCGCCTCCGAGGGAGGGCTGGACGCGTTTCGCGGGCTGCATGGTCCCGGGCTCATCCTGCCGTGGGTGGTCGCGATCGCCGCCTATTTCGTCGCGAACACGCTCCTCGTCTCGGGAGCGGTCGCGCTCCAGTCGGGGCGAAGACTGTTCACGACCTGGCGCGAGGAGTACCTGAACGCGCACTCGGCGCTCGGCTCGGCGGCCCTCTTCTTCCTCTCGCCGTTGGTCGTCGTCTCCTACCTGGCGATCGGGTTCTTCGGCCTGATCTTCTTCTTCGTGCCGCTCATGCTCATCAAGGAGGCGGGGGCGCGCTACATCGATCTCGAGAAGGCGCACAACCAGATGGTCTCCTCGGAACGCCTGGCGGCGAAGGGGGAGATGGCGGCCGAGATCGCGCACGAGATCAACAACTACCTGGCGGCGATCTCCGGACGCGCCCAGCTCTTCATGATGAATGCCGCCACGATGACGCCCGAAAAGGCGCAGGACGGCGCGCGGATCATCTTCGAGCAGGCTCGGCAAATGGGGATCCTGGTGCGCGGGTTGGTCGACTTCTCGCACAAGGAGACGCGGCTTCAGCCGACTCAGTTGAACGACGTGATCCGGCGCACGGTCGAGTTCATCACACCGCAGAACAAGTACGAGCGGGTCTCCTTCGACCTCGATCTCGAAGCCGGTCTGCCCGAGACGAACCTCGACCCGGCGCAGGTGCAGCAGGTGTTGCTGAACCTCTTCAGCAACGCCGCCGACGCGCTGCGTCCGCTGAATGGCGCCGATCCGCGCATTCTCGTCACCACGCGATTCGTCGGAGGGGATGCCGTGGAAGTCAGGGTGGAGGACAACGGCCCGGGAATTCCCGCGGACGCGATGTCGAAACTCTTCGAGCCGTCGTTCACGACGAAGCCCGAGGGGCACGGCTTCGGACTCTCCACCTGCTACCGGATCGTGAAGAACCACGGCGGTACCATCAACGTGGAGAACGCGCCCCGCTCCGGCGCCAGATTCACCGTCAACTTCCCGGTGAGGAAGGCCGCCTAACCGAGTCGGGCGCCGTCAGCGGTCGATGGCGCGGATGAAGAGAATTCCGGCTGCCGCTCCGAGGAGATCGACCACCAAGTCCTTCCGGCTCGCGCCGCGTCCGTGCCGCGCCGGCTTGAACGCCGCGTCGAAGATCTCCTTCGCGACGCCGATCCCGATGGTCACCCCCACCGCGCTACCTTCGTCACGACCCTCCACGCGGAGCGATGCCGCGATGGCCAGCGATCCGGCGAAATGGAGCGTCTTGTCGGACCCGAGCCACGAACCCTCGCGCTCGAGTGGAAGGAAGAGGCGCTCGGCGTGAACGGCGGGCACGGGGGATGCGGCCAGGAGCGCCGCGGCGAGGAGGGAGGCGAGAGTGAGGCGCCGCGCGCCATGCATCGCAGACATGCCGCGAGCCTAGCACGCCTCCCCCGCGGCCGGTCTGGTACGATTGTCGGATGCAGCGAATCCGCCCGTTCGATGCCGCGCTGGTACCGGCGCCGGTCCTGGCGCTCCTCCGGACTCTCCAGGGGGCAGGGCACCGGGCCGTGCTCGTGGGGGGCTGCGTGCGCCAGTACGCTGTATCAGACCCATCTGGGGTCGGTCCGGAGCAAAGTCCTTGGATTGTCTCCTGAGTATCGGCTGCTACCTGGTCATGGACCAGCCACGACGGTTCGTGAAGAACTTGATCATAATCCCTTCGCCTTAGATCACTAGCA
>JANNMC010000063.1:0-7087 GCA_031397435.1 Candidatus Eiseniibacteriota bacterium | reverse complement strand
GTCCGACCACCGAACCCACCAGCAGCCCGATCTGTGCGGTGCGATCGAGCGATCCCACGCCCTTGGCGAGCAGCTCGGCGACCCCGCGCCACACCAATGCCGCCGGCGCGGGCCACTTTTCGGTACCGAGCTTGGCGACGTCGGGAATCAGGATGAAGTAGACCGGAATCACCACGATGCCACCCGCCAGCACCCCGAAGAACTGCGCGATGAACTGCTGGCGCGGTTGCGCCCCGAGTAGATAGCCGCTCTTGAGATCGGTGAGGAGGTCGCCGGCGTGGCTTACGGCGCCGGCCGTGATGTTCGCCGTCATGAGGTTCGTCGTGACGTCGCCCGGCTTGATGGCGCCGAAGGCCAGTTGCGTGATCTTGCTGATCGGTCCCGTCGGCGTGATGTCGGTCTCGCCGGTGGCGCGACCCGCCACGATCACGAGGAAGAAGGTCAAGAGGACCGCCAGCACGCCCATCCACCACGTGATTCCGAAGAAGGCATGGCCGAGGTAGACCGCCGCAGACCCGAGGACGATCATGCCCGCTACGAACCACGAGCCGGGGACTTCGATCCGTTCCATGGGGTCGTCCGCCGATCCCTCCCGCTTCTTCATGAACGCGGCGAGAGTCCCGAATGCCCGCACGACGGTCTTCCACTGCATGAAGAAGAGCAGGAGTCCCGACGTGACCATCATCGGGACGCCGATCCAGAGACTCCAGGAGGATATGCGCCGAAGCGCGGAACCGCCGCTCTCCGCGATGACGCCGGCGTCCATCATCATCGGGGCCAGGATCAGGTAGTTCACGGCGGCCCCGAGCATCATGCTCCACGCTTGGCGGAAACCCATGATGGCGCCGGCAGCCACGAAGAGGAGCGATCCCTCGAACGACATCGTGAGTTCGTTGAGACGGTACTTGCCGATCTTGATCCAATCCGTTCCCCAGGTGGCCGGGATGTTCGGATACTTGATCCACGGCGCGGTGGCGTCGCGGAACCAGGTGGTCGCCAGACCGAGAATGCCGGCGATCCCCAACGCCTTCGCCTGGCGCTCGGCCGAACTCCCTTCGCTATGGAGCGCCCGAAGCGTGGTGGCCGCCGCGATGCCGCTGGGGAAGGGGAGTTGTTCCACGTTGATCAGTTGCCGCTTTGCCGGGACCGCCAGGAAGACGCCGAGCCAGGAGAGGACGATGATCCAGAGCGTGAGTTGCCACATTCCGGGGACCGCCTGGGGGTTCATCATCATGAGAGCCGGGATGGCGTTCACGAGTCCGGCGCCGGTCATGTAGCCGGCGGCCGAAGCGCACGACTGCATGGCGTTGTTCTCGAGGATGCTGAAGGCGGGAAACTGCTTCGGAAAGACGCGGTGGAGGGTGGAGAAGATGGCGTAGGCGAGAATGCAGGAGGTGATGGCCACCCCCATGCTCCATCCCGCCTTCAGGCCGATGTAGACATTGCTGAGCGACATGAAGGCGCCGAGGATCATTCCCATGATCAGCGCGCGCCGGGTAAGCTGCGGCATGCGGTCGCCCGCGTAGACGTTTTCGAACCAGTGGCGCTCGAGTTCCTCTGGCGTGCGTAGTGGGGTTGCCGGAGTCGTTTCGGTAGGCACGATCGGATCCCTCCCAGGGGGCGACTGGAAACCGGAGAGGTTCGCGGAGAAACGCTCTCCGCTCAAGTGGTTTCTAGGACGCAGGCGAGCCGGCGGACGCTGGAGTGATTTGCCGCCGATCAGGTCTGTAACTCTTACCTTCCCTGGTAGAGTCGTTCAACTGAGGCTGGCCCGCGACACCCAGGAGATTGTTCGAGCGCGCCGTCCCATCCCACCACGACCATTGCCACCAGCAGGTTGCAGCCCAAATCGGGGCTGGAGCCTTCGGTGGCACGCTTCTGGCAGTTCCCTCCCTACACGAGGTTGGCCATCCAGCGCCCCAGGCCCATGCCGCACCTCCCCCATGGGGTCCGCGCATGAGCCCTCGGGGCCCAACTCTCGATCTGCGTGAACGCTGCTAACCAAGGGAGACACTGATGATGATCCGTCCGAGAACACACCTGCTGGTCCCGCTTCTAGCCCTGAGTATGTCCGTCGGCATGGTCGCGACGGGTCAGGCCCAGGATCGCTACACCCAACGATCGAGCAGTCCGTCCGTGGACCTGCAGATCAACTTCGGAAACAACTCGCCCCGCTGGACCGACATTCGCGGCACGGGCGTCAGGCGGATCCGCGACGGGGATCGCACGGACTACGACATGTTCCGCTACGGTCGGAACTACTACGTCTACAACAACAACAACCACCGTTGGTACATGTCGCGCCGCTGGCGGGGCAGTTTCACCTTGATCTCCAATCGCTCGGTCCCGAGCCAGTTGCGCCGGATTCCGCGCCAGCATTGGCGCCACTATCCTATGGCGTGGGACAATCGTGACGATCGTGGCTCGAACGGCCCGTACGGAACCCTGAGCGTCAACTTCGGGAGCCGGCCGCGCTGGTCCGGGATCTATGGAACGCGCGTCGAGGCGGTGTATGGACAGGGACGCCCAGACTACGATGTCTTCCGGTACGGCGGCACGTACTACGCCTACAGCGGCAATCGCTGGTACTCATCCTCGCGCGAGAGTGGTCAGTTCGTTCTGATCGACAATCGTTCCCTCCCGAGCGAGTTCCACCGGGTCCCTCGCGACAACTGGCGCCACTATCCCTCGGACTGGGATGATCGCGATTACCGGGGCACGAGCAACACGTCCGGAAGCCTGACCATCAGCTTCGGAAGCACGCCGCGCTGGTCCGGTATCAGCGGAACGCGCGTCGAAGCGGTCTACGGGGCAGGGCACCCGGACTATGACGTCTTCCGTTACGGCGGTACGTACTACGCCTACAGCGGCGATCGGTGGTACTCGTCCAATCGCGAGAGCGGGCGCTTCAACCTGATCGACGATCGCTCCGTCCCGAGCGAGTTCTCCAGGGTTCCCCGCGCGAACTGGCGCCACAATCCGTCGGGTTGGCAGAATCGCGACAACGACGGCCAGTGGGACAACGGCGACCGATGGGACAACGACGACCAATACGACGACCAGCGTCGGAATTCCTGGGATCGGAACGACCAGTACGGCGACGGTCGCGGCGGCAACTAGCCAGCTTAACGTGCATCGAGCCATCGCGGTCTAGCACGAGGCGGGCGCAGCTACCAGGCGCCCGCTTTTCGTTATGCCGCCGGAGCCGCCACAGGCTCCATGGGAGGGATTCCGGCCGCCTCAGAAATCGACGACGAAGTTCCCATCTTTGTGCAGCAGCTCGCCGTCGACGCGGATCTCGCCGCCTTGGCGGAGGTCACAGACCATGTCCCAGTGGACGGCGGAGATGTTGGTGCCGCCGGAGACGGGGATGCTGGCGCCCAGCGCCATGTGGAACGTGCCGGCGATCTTCTCATCGAACAGGGTTTGTCGCATGAAGCGTGTGACCCCCTTGTTCGTGCCGATGGCGAACTCGCCCGGGACGCGCGCCCCCTCGTCCACGTCGAGCGTCTTCAGGAGGAAGTCCTCGCCCTTGTCGGCGGTTGCCTCGACGACGCGTCCCTTCTCGAGACGGAGCCGGACGTTCGTGACTTCGCGTCCTCGATAGACCGCGGGGTAGGTGTAGCGGACGTGTCCCTCCACGGAGCCCTCCACCGGGCTCGTGAAGACTTCGCCGTCCGGCATGTTGGCCTGACCGTCGCAGTTGATGAAGGGGCGGCCCTCGATGCTCATTCTCAGGTCGGTGTCGGGTCCGACCACGTGGACGTGCTTCTTCCCCTTCAGCCACTCCACGATGCGCTGCTGCCAGGCGGAGAAGCGCTTCCAGTGGCCGATCGGATCGTCGAGGTCGGGAAGACAGGCGCCATAGACCAGGTCCTCGAATTCGCCGAGGCCCATCTCCGCGTCCTGCGCGGCGGCGTTCGTCGGGAAGAGGGTCCCCACCCAGCGTAGGTGACCCGCGGCGTGGCGCTTCATGAAGATCTTCGTGATCTCGCCCGTGGCCCGCTGATTCAGCGCCATCTTCGCGGCAGGCACATTGCTGAGCGCTTTGGTGTTCGCCGGTCCCATGAGGGAGATCAGGCCGTCGTAGGTTTCCGTCACCAGGCGCCACGGCGGTGGGACGTGCTGGAGCTGCTCGTCGGACGCGTGCCGGTAGAGGATCTCCTCCATGCCGGGCAGCGAGACGAGCACCGTGGGGTGCGCGCCGGCTTTCAGGATCGAGGCGTAGAGCGCCCGGATCAACGGCTCGGTGAGCGTGCTCCCCTGGATCGCGATCTTCTGCCCCGGCCTGGCGGCGATCGAGTAGTTCACCAGGAGGTCGGCGAGTTTTTCGACGCGGAGATCGCTCATGGGGAGGGAAGCTACACTAGGCTAGGGGGGGTGTCACTCGTCGATCCCTGCCCGCTGTGGCGATGCGATCAGGAGGAAATCGTGCTAATTTACACTCTCTTCAAGAAATGGGCCCTTAGCTCAGGTGGTAGAGCATCTGCCTTTTAAGCAGAGAGTCGTTGGTTCGAGTCCAACAGGGCCCAGATTCTTATATTCGCTTCCGGGGCCAGGGAGAACTCCGCGATGCCGCTCCTCAAGGTAGAAATCGTGGAATCGCCGGAGTGGTCCCGCCCGTCCGACCTCGCGCGCCGCATCGCGGACGCCGTGGCGGAGGCCGTTGGCGCGCCGCCAGAGAGCGTGTGGGTCCGCCTCACGACGATCGCGCCCGGCGACTACGCCGAGAACGGCGGGGCCCCTACCGACGCGGCGCCGGTCTTCGTGACGATTCTCGAGAAGGAGCCGCCGCACGGGTCGGTCATCGCGGCGGAAGTGGCGGCGCTCACGAACGCCATCGCTTCAGCGTGTGGCCGGCCGGAAGGCGACATCCACCTCGTCTACGAACCGCCGGGCCGCGACCGCGTGGCGTTCGGCGGCCGGCTCGTCACCTAGCCCGACCGATCGTTGGCCCCTCGCCTCCAGGCATTCGTCGCAATCGTCCTCTGGGGGATATCCTTCGTCGCGACCCGTCTGGCGCTTCGCGAAGTGCAGCCGGTCACCCTCATCTTCACCCGATTCGCCCTCGGCGTGGCGCTCCTCTACGTCGTGCTGGCCGCTCGGCGCGTCCCGCTCCTGCCGCCTCGATCGAGCTGGGTGGCGATGGCCGGGTTGGGATTCATCGGCATCTTCATCCATCAACTTCTCCAGTCGCATGCGCTGACCCTCACGACCGCGGTCCGAACCGGATGGCTGATCGGTATCACTCCGATCGTGTCGGCCCTCCTGGCCGCGCTCTTCCTTCGCGAACGATTCGGCGCGGGGAAGATCGCCGGGCTGCTGGTTGGACTCCTGGGCGTGGCGCTCGTCGTGACGCGCGGCCGCCTCGATCCGGAACTGCTCGCGCTTCCGTCGACCTGGGGCGATTTCCTCATTCTCCTGAGCACCGTCACTTGGTCGGTCTACACGGTCCTTGGCCACGACACGATTCGACGCGTGGGGAGTCTCCGGGCCACCGCGGGAACGATGCTGGCCGGCTGGCTCATGATGAGCCCGTGGTTCCTCGGCTCCGAGGGGTGGCGGGAACTCTCCCAGGTATCGAGCGTGAGCTGGGCGGCCATCCTCTTTCTCGGGTTCGGCTGCTCGGGGGTGGCCTACTGGTGCTGGTACGGGGCCCTGGAGCGGGTGGAGACGTCGCGTGTGGCGGCATTTCTCTACGTGGAGCCGCTGGTTACGGTGGTGGCGGCGATTCCGCTTCTGGGTGAGCGCGTGGGCTGGAGCACGGCGGTCGGGGGCGTGGTCGTTTTGGCCGGCGTGGCGCTGGTTCAGCGAAGCGGGAAGCGCCCTTGATGGGCTCGGCAGCCTGGTATACGATGGTAGTATTGATCGGAAAGAACGAACGGCAGGGGGCCGTTCAACGTTCACTGCCAGTACCTTGAGGTCAACCGTGGCTCGTGCTGTCAAGAAGTCCACGAGAACGGCCGCGCGGAAGCCGGCCCCTCGTACCGCCAAGAAGTCCGCCCCCGCGAAGGCGACCCGCGCCAGCAAAGCGGCGCCCCGCAAGCCGAGCGCCGGGAAGTCATCCTCGAAGCCCGCGGCTCGGCGCGTTGTCGCCCCCGCCGTGAATCTGATTCGCATGGTCGTGGCTGACAAGCTCCCGCTCGATCGCCGCTCCCTGGTCTCGTTGCTGAACACGCAGCCCGATTTCGAAGTCGTGGGCGAGGCGGATTCGACCGAGCGGGCGGCGCAGCTCTGCGCGACCCTCAAGCCGGCAATCCTCGTGATCGCGCTCCGGATCGGAGCGAACTCGGGGCGCACCCCGATCCTGGACATCCGCACGGCCGCGCCGCTGACGCCAATTCTGGCCATGGCCGAGCGCGGCGAAGGCGAGTGCATTGTCCTCAATCCGCCGAAGCCGGGGCGCGATATCGCCATGAGTGGCGGTCCCTCGATGTCGCCGATCTGCTCTCAGGGAACCGACTGCCTGCAGATCGCGGTCGCCGAGGGAGCTTCGGGGACCATTCGCCGCAGCGCCGACCCCGAGGTCTTCTTTCACGCCATTCGCACTGTCTCCTCCGGGAACGCCTGGTACGAGGCGGGAACCGCCAGCGCCATCATGCGCCACGCGCTTTCGCCGCAGCACGAGTCGCACTCCCACGCGCTCTCGTCGCGGGAACTCGATGTCGCGGAACTGATCTCCGTGGGCCGCTCAAACAAGGAGATCGCCCAGGCCCTCGGCATCAGCGAGCCGACGGTGAAGAAGCATGTCGGACACATTCTCGACAAGCTGGGGCTCCAGGATCGCCTCCAGGTGGGCCTCTACGTGGCCCGCAATCCCCTGGTGCTGCAGCCCAACGGCGCCCGGCGCCGCTAACCTCCGCCTGATCTCACGAGCCGCCCGGCCATGGCCAGGCGGCTCGTTTTGTTCCATCGGATCCCTCTAAGCTACGCCCAAAGAATACCTTCCGCCCGATGCCCGGCTTCCGGCAGACTCCGGGTCGGAGCAGAGTTCGGGCCCGGTCCCCGTGGGGGCGGAGGTCCGTGCGAGCGATCACCCTCGGGAGCACCGCATGGAGTCCGCACCCAAGAAGGGAATCACGCGCCG
>JANNMC010000409.1:0-7147 GCA_031397435.1 Candidatus Eiseniibacteriota bacterium | reverse complement strand
CCTTCGCCAGCGTTCCGATGAGGTCGTCGGCCTCGACACCCTCCTGTTCCAGGATCGGAAGACCGAGGAGCCGCAACGCTTCCCTCACGCGGGGGATCTGCGCGGCCAGATCTTCCGGCATGGGAGGGCGATGCGCCTTGTACTCGGTGTAGACGCGATGGCGAAAGGTCGGCGCGGCGGTGTCGAAGACGATCGCGACTCGGTCGGGCTTTCGCTGCTCCAGAACCGGGAGGAGGATCTGAAGAACGCCGAAGACCGCGCTCGTCACCTCCCCCTTTGCGGTCCGGAGCGGATTCCGGATGAAGGCGAAGTGCGACCGGTAGAGAAGCGCCGATCCGTCGACGAGGAGGAGCGACGCGCCCTTAGTGGCGGGGTCCGTAGAGCCCATGGCGCTTGATGTAGGCGAGGACAGGATCGGGAAGCCAGTAGCGAACGGAGCGCTTGCGGCCAAGCCGGCGACGGATCTCCGAAGCCGCGATTCCGATACGGGGCGGCTTCAGGAAGACGACCCTTCGGCGAACAGCGGCGTCGAGGCTGGGGCGCTCCATCTCGCCTCGCGGAACCACCGCCAGGCGGGCCAGGGCGAGAATCCGATCGGGATCGCGCCAGGTCCGGAACTCATCGAGGCTGTCCTGCCCCATGACGAAATAGAGTTCCGCCTTTTCGGCCTTCGCGAAGCGCTCGAGCGACTCGACCGTGTAGGTCACGCCGTCATGGTCGGCCTCCAGGCGCGACACCGCGAACCGGGGGTTTCCCCGTACGGCCAGGCGCAGCATGGCGAGACGGTGTTCCACCGGCGTGATGCTCCGGTCACGCTTGTGCGCCGGTCTCCCCGCGGGAAGGAAGATGAGCCGGTCGAGGCGAAGCCGCTCCACCGCCTCCTCGGCCATGAGGAGGTGCCCCATGTGAACCGGATCGAAGGTGCCGCCAAAGATTCCGACGCGGCGCTTCAACGCCGTCCTCCGTCGCTCTCGAGGGCTCGGCGCTGCTCGTCGATCTTTCGCTGCGTGTCGGCCCGCGCCAGACCGGGTGGAACCTGCCGCAGCGTTTCCAGCGCCTCCGCGCGGCGGCCGCGTTTCACGAGCGTCTCCGCCAGGAGCAGCGCCGCGTCAGCCGCCCACCGTGATTCGGGATAGTCGACGAGAATTCCGCGGAGATATCGATCGGCGGCGGCGAACTCGTGGAGCCGCGTGTAGAGGCGGCCGCTCTTGAAACGCTTTTCCGCCAGCCGGTCGCGAAGGGCCGCGATGCGCGCGGTCGCTTCCGCGGCGCGCGGGTGGCCGGCATGCGCTCCCAGGAATTCGCGATAGCGCGTGATCGCGCGCTCCGTCTCCGTCTGGTCGAGCATGGCGCCGTGAGACTGCAAGTCGTCACACCGCGCCAGGAGGAAGCGCGCGTCGGCCTCGTAGAGTGAGGCGGGAAAGTCGCGGAGCAGGCGGTCGAACTGCCCGGAGGCGAGCGCGTAGTCCTTCATCCGGAAGTAGGCGTCGCCGAGGTAGTAGAGGGCGTCGTCCGTCCGCTCCGTGCCGGGGTAGGCTTCGACGAACGCCTTCAGGTCGAGCGCGGCGTCGGCCCAGTTCGTCGCGTCGTAGAACTTCTTTCCCCGCTCGTAGTCGGCAATGCCGCCCGTCTGCTCCTGAAGCGTGCCGCCGCACCCCGACGCCAGAAACGCCGCGGCGGCGAAGAGCGTGAGACTTCTTCGGGAGAGAGTCGGAAGCGAGTCGCGACGTCGATTCATCGAGGGGCCGCGCCCTGGGGGGTGGCGTCTTCCCGGTCGAGTAGCTCGAGGTAGGCCCTGGCCCGAACGTGGGTGGGATCCTCCTGAAGGCAGCGTTCCCACTCCTCGCGGGCGCGATGCGGTCGTCCCGATCGGTGAAGAACGACGCCCAGCGTTACCCGCGCCTCCAGATACCGGGGATTCTGGGCGAGCGCCGAGGCCAATTCGGCCTCCGCGTCCTCGTAGAGCCCCATGTCGCCGTAGGCGGCGCCGAGTTTGTTCTTGATGTCCAGGAATTGCGGCGCGACTTTCAACGCGCGCTTGTACTCCTGCGACGCGTCGAGCGTCAGCCCCAGGTTCCGGTACGTGTCGCCGAGGAGCACGTGCGATTCCGCGAGGTAAGACCGGACTTCCGGCGAGAGATTCCCGTGGTCCGGGTCCCGAGGCTGGTCGGTGCGGAATTCGCGAAGGGCGTCGTCGTACCGGCCCATCTCGTTGTAGACGATGGCCAGATTCAGCCGCGCCTCCACGTAGTGGGGGTTCAGCTGCAGCGCGCGCTGAAAGCAGGCGGCCGCGCGATCGCGCTCCCCCGACATTCCCAGCGCCAAGCCGATCAGGTTGTGGAGGTCGGGGAACTCGGGCGCCAACGCGATCGCCTGCTCCAGTTCCCCGGCCGCCTCATCATACCGGCCCCGTTCGAATGCGTCCCTGCCAAGCACCCAATGCTGGCGCGCGGCGAGCGTCATGCCCATCCGTTGCCCCCCCCTCCTGGAGGAACCGTCGTCCCTCGCATCACGTTCGATTCGAATAGAAGAGAATCACCAGACCGGCCACGATTCCCGATACGATCAGCGGCTCCAGGAATCCGAAGCGTGTTCCCCGCGGCACGGTCGGGCGGAACATCCCGGTTCCCGAGGCTGCCGTGTCGAGGTCCCGGGCGCGCAGCACGTCGGTGGCGTTTCGCGCGGCCGTCTTCGCCCACAGGACGTTTCCGTTCGCGGCGTCGACGAGGCGCGCCTGCGCCTGAAGCGTCACGAGACGTTCGTAGCCTTTCGTTCCAAAGGGAAACTTCCCGATGCGCCGCACGAAGATCACGCTGCGCGACTCGACGCGCACGGCGAGCCGCACGGTTCCGTCCGCCGGCGTGGCTGGCGCTTCCACGCGCGCTTCACCCGTTACCGGATCGATGACCGGCGCCCCGGGCGCCGCGGCCATGCGCACCGTCACCCCGTCCGCGCGGAGACGCTGCACGAGGCGCTGCTCGAAGAGCGAGAGCGTGTCTCCCGGAAGTGGCGCCGTGATTTCCACGGATCGTCCCGCCGGGATCGCCCCCGAAGGCACGAGTTCGGCCGCCACCTGGGCGGCGACGGAATCGAACGCGGCCATGTGGGTTCGGGGAAGCGCTTCCGCCGCCTCCGCCGGAGCGGCGAAGTATCCAACGGTGACAACCAGAAACGCGGCGGCCAACCGGGCCCCTCTCACGCGACCACCTCCCCTTCAAGATCGTACTGGCGGGCCTTCGTGATGCGAACCCGCGCGAATGAGCCGGGAACGGGCGCCGCGGCTCCGTCGCCTCCCCGAACGTGAGTGACCCCGTCGACTTCGTACCCTTGCTGCGCCACACGGCCAACCCAGAGTCCCTTTCGGGAGGGTGAAGGGGCGTCCACCAGCACGTCCACCGTTCGCCCGACCCAGCGGCCCCAGACGCGAGTGGCAACCTCGCGCTGCGCGTCCATGAGGCGGCGCCTTCGTTCCAGCTTCGCTCGCTCCGGAACCTGATCCTTCATCTTCGCGGCCGGGGTCCCCTCCTCGCGAGAGTAAGCGAAGCAGCCGACATGGTCGAAATCCGCGCGCTCGACCGAGGCCAGAAGTTCCTCGAAATCGGACTCCGTCTCCCCGGGAAAACCGACGATGAAATGGGTTCGGATCGCCACGTCGGGAATTCGCTCGCGCAGGGTGGCGAAGAGGCGTTCCATGTCGGCCCGCTTCACTTCCCGGCGCATCCGGCGAAGCATCGGATCGGTCAGGTGCTGGAGCGGAATGTCCACGTAGCTGCAGACCTTCGCCTCCTCCTGAAACACCTGAATCAGCCTTTCGCTCCAGGTCTTGGGGTGCGTGTAGTGGACCCGGATCCAGTCGACCCCGTCCACGCCCGCGAGAGCCCGCAACAATTCCGGAAGTCGCGCCTCGCCGTAGAGGTCTTCGCCGTAGGAGGTGGAGTCCTGCGCGATAAGGTGGAGTTCTTTCACGCCGGACCTCGCGAGTCGGCCGGCCTCCTCCACGATCGACTCGATCGTGCGGCTCCGGAGATCGCCTCGAAGCGCGGGAATGATGCAAAACGTGCAGCGAAAGTCGCAGCCGTCGGCGATTCGCAGGTAGGCCAGATGGCGCGGCGTGGAGACCGCGCGATGGGCCGTGAGATCGATGGCGGTTCCCGGCGGCCCCACCTCCAGGATTCGCTCCGCCCCGCCGCGGCGGAGCCGGTGTGCGACCCGCACGATGGCGTCCACCTGGCCGGTTCCAACGACGGCGTCCACCTCGGGAATCTCGCGGAGAATGTCGCCCTGGAAGCGCTGCGCCAGACACCCCGCGACAATGAGGCCGCGCAGCGTCCCCTCGCGCTTGAGAGTGGCGAGTTCCAGGATCCGATCGATCGATTCCTTCTGCGATGGTCCGATGAAGGCGCAGGTGTTGACGACCGCGACGTCGGCGGACTCGGGGTCCCCCGTCATCGCGAATCCGCCATGTGCCAGGAGCCCCGCCATGATCTCCGAGTCGACGAGATTCTTCGCGCACCCCAGCGTCACGAGCGCCACGCGGGCGGGCGTTTCCACCTCGGCTCCCGCCGCCGGTCGAGCGCGGGCAGGCAGCAGCGAAATCGGTTCGCTCACGCGCCCGAACCCACCGGAGGGAGGCCGGACCGCCGCTCGCCGAGTTCGTGCTCCGTCACCATGACTTCGCGTCCCTTCGCCCCATCGGGTGGACCCACCACGCCCCGCTCCTCCAGGAGGTCGAGCAGCCGAGCGGCGCGGGAGTAGCCGACCTTCAGGCGGCGCTGAAGCATCGAGGTCGAAGCCTGCTGATGGAGCACCACGAGCCGCATCGCCTCCTCGTAGAGTTCATCGTCGGCGCTCTCGTCCGAGATCCGCACGGTCTCCAGCACGGAGTCGTCCGCGACGGCCGGCACGCCCTGATTTTTGAGAAACGCGACGACGCGCTCGGTCTCTTCCCCGGAGACGTAGGCCCCATGGATACGATAGGGCTCCGGCTTTCCGGCGGGCAGATAGAGCGAGTCACCGTTCCCCAGCAGGCTCTCCGCTCCGTTCATGTCGAGGATGACGCGTGAATCGGTCCGGCTGGCGACCTGGAAGGCGAGGCGCGACGGGAAATTCGCCTTGATGAGTCCGGTGATGACGTCGACCGAGGGGCGCTGTGTCGCCAGGACGAGGTGAATCCCGACCGCGCGCGCCATCTGCGCGAGCCGCCCGATCGGTTCTTCGATCTCGGCGGCAAGCAACGACATCAGGTCGGCCAGCTCGTCCACGATCACGACGATGTAGGGGAGCTTCGCGTCCTCGTAGACGGCGGGGTCGAGCCCGAGGCGGTTGTACCCTTCGATGTGCCTTGCGCCATGCTTCGCGAGAACCTGATAACGCCGCTCCATCTCCTTGACGCAGAAGCGGAGCGCCTGCGCCGCCTTCTTCGGTTCGGTGACGACCGGCATCCGTAGGTGCGGAATGCCATTGTAGGGGGTCAACTCCAGCATCTTCGGGTCGATCATGATGAAGCGGAGCTCCGCGGGCGTGCGCCGCATGAGAAGGCTCATGATCAGCACGTTCACCGAGACACTCTTCCCCGAGCCGGTGGCCCCCGCGACGAGAAGATGCGGCATCCGCTCCAGGGAGGTCGTGAACGGAACACCCGCCACGTCCTTGCCGAGCGCGATCGGCAGCGCATCCTTCCCCTGCTGGAACGCCGCCGAGAGGACGATCTCCTTGAACGAAACCATCTGCTTCACGCGGTTCGGAATCTCGATGCCGACGGCCGCCTTGCCCGGAATCGGCGCCACGATCCGGATCCGCTGGGCCCTAAGGGCCAGCGCCAGATCGTCCTGCCGATTCAAAATCTGATTCACCTTCACGCCGGGCGCGGGTTCGTACTCGAAGAGCGTGATGACCGGACCGGGGTGGACTTCGGAGACCTTTCCGGCCACGCCGAAGTCGGACAGCGTCCGTTCCAGAATGCGCGAAAGCTCCAACAATTCCGCCTCGTCCACGGCGACCTGCAGCGACTCATGGGCGTCGAGGAGGTCGACCGGCGGGAGCGGCGTATCGCGCACCGTGGCGGCGCCAAGTTGGAGCCCCCCCAATTCGCCCGCCGCGGCAGCGTGGGGATTCTCGTTCTTTCCAACCGTGGCGGGGGCGCCCGATGGGGGAAACGGAATCGGAAGTGATTCCGCCTTCGGAGCGGAACTGGTTCGTCCCATGATTCGCGGGCCGCTGTTGGCCGTCGCGGACTTCGCCTCGCGAGACGCGGGAGCCGGCGCGGAGGCGAACGCGCTTGCCATCGCCGCTTCCTCCTCGCCGGGCGGTTGCCGCCGGCGCCGCGCTTTGGTCGGCACAATTTCCAGATCTTCGTCGGCGGCGCCAGCGGAATTCGGGTCGGTGGCTCCCTTCCGCTTCCGCTTGTCGTCGCCGCCGAAGCGAGCGAGAAATCCCCCGAAGATTCCAGAGAGCGCACGCCGCAATGGAGACGCCGCGCCGAGTTCGAACGCGACGGCGGTGATGACGATCAGGGACGTTCCAAGCGCCAGTTGGGCGCCGATCCGCCCCAGGAGCCGCGCGGAACCGGCTCCGATCCACTCGCCAAGGGCGCCGGCCCAGGCGCGATTCCCGGCGCTGATCAGGTAGAGGAGTCCGATGCCCACCCAAAGCGCCGCGGCCGCGAGGCCGGTGCGAATGGCAAGGTCTGCCGGAGCCTTCAAACGGAGGCGGTTCCACCCCCACGCCAGGAGCCCGAGCGGAATGGCCCAGGCGCCGACCGCGCCGAGAAATCCGGCGAGTCCGGTCGCGGCGAGCGCGCCAAGCACACCCGCCTGGTTTCGAACGGCCCCCGAGGCGAGCAGATCGGCCGCGGTGTCACGCACGTCGCGGGTCGCGAGCGCGAGCGACAAGAAAAGCGCGATCGAGATAAGGCAAAGCCCCAGGATCTGGTGCTTTCGCCGGACGGAAATCCGCCCTAGAAACCCCATCGCGCCCCGTCCAGCCTACGTGCCGTGCTGCCAGGAAGCGAGGTACGCGATCTGCTCGGTGGTCAGAGCGTCGATGCGGATCCCGAGCGCCTCCAGCTTCAAGCGCGCGATCTCCTGATCGAGCGCTTGCGGAATGGTATAGACGTCCGGCTTGAGCGTGCGCGCGTTCGCGAGCACCC
>JANNMC010000368.1:0-12503 GCA_031397435.1 Candidatus Eiseniibacteriota bacterium | reverse complement strand
GTCCGGCGACCTGAAGGCGGCGGCAAGAATCCAGGAGACGTTCCTACCCCGCGAGGTACCTCGCGTCCCGGGCACGGACTTCGCCTGGATCTACCGACCCTGCGACGAACTGGGCGGCGATGGACTGAACGTCATTCCGCTCGGCGATGGCAAGGTCGGGCTTTACATCCTGGACGTCAGCGGCCAGGGTGTCGCGTCGGTCCTACTGTCGGTGATGCTGAGCCGTCTCCTCTCGCCGCTGTCGGAGCCGTCCTCGATTCTGATCCGGGATGGTAACGCTGGCGATCGGTTCGACATCACGCCGGCCGGCGAGGTTGCCACCCGCCTGAATCGTCTCTTCCCATTCGACTCGGCGACCGAGAAATTCGCTACGATGGTCTACGGGATCCTGAACGTTTCGACCGGGGAGTTCCGCTACGTCTCCGCCGGGCACACCGGCCTGGTGCATCTGCCATCCGGCGCTGATCCGGTGATATTGAAGAGCCAGGGGTTCCCGATCGGCCTGGCCGACGACGACTATGAGGAGGGATCGGTCCTCCTGGGGGCGGGAGACCGCCTTTACCTCTACGCCGACGGCGTCCCCGATGCGATGGATCCGGCCGGCGAGCGGCTTGGCGACGCTCGGCTGCTGGAGGCGATCGGCCGGGGGAGATCGGAACCTCTACAGGAGGGTGTTGCTGCCCTCCTGGGGGAGGTCGCGCGGTGGCACGGATTCGAGAGGTTTCAAGACGATATCGCCATCTTGGCGGTCGAGTTCTCGGTCGCATCGGGCCTGGGCGAGTCCGGCGCCCAAGTGACCACCGACGTCGTCAGCAATGGCTCGCTCATAGCCCCGGCTGCTTCGGTATCGCCGAACCCGCTCAATCCGGAGGCAACACTCACCTTCACCACGACGAAGCCGGGCAACGTGAAGGTGGAGATATTCGATCTGCATGGCCGTCGGGTCCGGACGAATTTCAGTTCGGCCCTCATGGCGGCGGGTTGCCACGATCTGAAGATCGACGGCCGCGGTGAGAACGGTGAGAAGCTGGTTCCCGGCGTCTACCTCTTGCGTGGGACGACGGTCGATGGGAGCTTTAAGAACACCATCACGATCTTGAAGTAGCTGAAACCCACGAAATACATATCCGTCTATGACGTCTGAGGAGGAACGGCTGCTTCCTTCGGACGTTTGAATGACGAATATCGGACCCGGGCCGAAGCCCCGCGCTGTGTGAGACCGGAGTTCGAACAGGGTTACGTTCGGGGAGCCAGATCACGAATCGCGAACGTTCGGGATCGCAGGCCGACTTGCCCATAGTATTCGAAAACTCGAACGTGCAGCAACGCCACCAATTGTCGCCCGTCTCCACATCGAGCAGGGAATAGAGTGACACGCGCCCTCTCGAGCTACGGTATCGATATGGCGTTGCCTTCCATGGTCACCGCGCCGTTTCGCGCCAAGGCTCTGCCGGACAGGCTTGCACCGGTGCCCAAACTGATGCTGGTGAGCGCGAGAATGTTTCCCTTGAAGGCCGTGCCGGTCCCCAGCGTCGCCGAACTTCCGACTTGCCAGTACACGTTGCGTGCCAGGCTGCCGCCGGTCATGACGACGGACGAATTGCTCGCGGTATTGAGCGCACTTGCGATCTTGAAAATGAATACGGAACTCGCGTTGCCGGCGAGGGTGAGCCGTCCGGTCAACTGAGCCGACGAAGTAAAGCAATAGACGCCTCGCGTGAGCGTGCGACCTCCGAGGTCTTGGCCGGTCAATGGAGTGTTACACGTCTTGGCCGAGAGAAAATTATATGCGGACGTGACGTTTGCCTGCGCCTGAGCTGAAGAGGCGTCGCCCGAATGCATTTTCCCGGTGACCGTTCCGGGAGGAAATCCAGTCGGCGAGATACCTGGGCTGCCGACTCCGAGATCTCCCTTGATGGCGGTTCCGCCGGTATTGGTCACGGCCGAGGCGCCTAGCACCGCGTATGTCCTACCCAAGCCGAGGGACGGGGCCGTCGGATTGGGTCCTACCGAGTGTCCCCCCTTGGGACCTGCCGCATTGGAACTGCTACCTCCGGGGGCCAAGGAAAACAAAGCCGCGAAGAGGAGAGTGGCGGTGAGGCGGGTGGAAGTACGATGGAAACTGTTCATCGGTCTCTCCTTGATTATTGCCGTTCGCCCCGGTTCGGGGCATAAGCGACGATTGCACTGCTTGAATCACGCAGGAACGGTGCCACTCGCCGAAAAAACCCCTTGGCTCTGCTAGGTCGCTGCGGGTACGTCCGGTAGCACGCTTCTGACCGCCGTCGGTAGGGGCTACTCTTGGGTGGGCCATGGGCCGGGGAGGAAAGAGATTCAAGATCGCACCAATATTTTCAAGCTAGGGTCCACCCCGCGCGGCAACCCCGTAGTGTTCGAAAATCCGAACGTGCTGCGAAGCCATGACTTGCCGCCTGCCTGAAACGCTACCCGGATGATCGCCACCGGGAGGTTCGCACAGGGTTACGTTTGGAGAGCCAGATGACGAATCGCGAACTTTCGGGTTCGCGTTCATACGCGGGACTTTGGCGGCGAGAGCTGCTGGGGTCTTGGCGTATGTGGGCCACGGGCTCAGGTGGGGGCAGTTGTCTACGCGTGAGGGCCGTAACGTTCGGGGAGCCAATGCCGAGCGATTCGTGCGATCGATCCGCTCGCAGTCTTTGGTTCTGTGGATCAGTCGTTCGGATTCCCACGACCGAGGGTGAGGCGCAGGGCGACCAATACGAGCGCGAATACAAGGATGCCGATTTGGCCGATCAGGATCTCGAGACTCATCGCTTCGCCCTTACGGCGCCGGCGAGAGAGAGGATCGAGGGAACCCAGAGGCCCACGAAGACGCCGTAGTCCTTGTTGACGAAGAACCAGAGGGTCACGGAAAAGCAGAATGAGAGGAACGCGGCGATCAGGAACAACGTCAACGGCAACTCTGTGGTTCGCATGCTCAGCCCTCCAGGACTCTTACAGGGGGTCGGTGCCGACCAATGAGCTTTTAGATTCAGCTTGATGCGGCACGGTTCAGGCTGCCCGGGCCCAGTAGCCATGCTCCAGCTACGCTTGGCGACCCTCGCCGCCTGGTCCAGCCGCCATCCGCCCACGGAGACGGAGTATGAGGAAGGTCGTACTGCTCCGATGTTCGCGGGGGCGCTGGTCGCGCGCCGTCACTCCTCGAATCCCAGCTTCCTCATGAACGTGCCCCACCGCGGATCGCCGTGCAGGGTGCGGAAGCGTCCACTGGTCTTCATCTCGGCGAGGCCGCTGTCCCGCTTGGTGTAGGCCCTGTTAAGCCACTCGAATGCCAAATCGGACTCCCCACGCACCGCAAGCACCTCCGCGATCTGGTAGGCGGAATCTTCCGCGTACTTCTCGATCAACTCCCGAAGCGTCTCGTCCGCCTCCGTCCGGCGCCCTGCGTCGAAGTGGATCATCGCCAACACCCAGAGCCGAAATCCTTCATCCGGCTCCCGCATCGCCTCTGCCAGAGCCTCTTCGTCCAGGCCCTGCGCAAGCAGGACCAGGGCGACGCAAGAACGGGTGCGCACTCCCTGGGGGGCGAGTTCCAGTGCCTTCCGATACGCCCGCTCCGCTTCCGCGAATCGACCCGCCGCGCGGAGCGTTAGGCCCAGGCCGTGATAGGCCGCAGGACTCAACGGGTCCTGCTCCACCGCGCGCTGACAAATCCCGATCGCTTCCTCGAAACGGCCCAGGCTGCTGGCCAGCAAGCCGGCGCCGACAAGCACCCGGGCGTTCCCCGGTGCCAGTGCGAGCGCCCGGCGATACGACGCCTCCGCTCCTCGCCAGTCCCAGTCGTAGTTCAGCTGAATCTCCCCCATCCGCGCATGCCCTTCCGCCAGGTCAGGCTCCAGGGAAAGCGCGCGCTCGATCGCTTCGCGCGCGTGGCCATATGCGTCGGCCACGGCGACCCAGCCCAAATCCCCTTCGTTTGAGTACGCACGCCCAAGCTCCGCCCAGGCGAGCGCGAAGTCAGGGTCCAACTTCAGCGCCTCTTTCAAGTACTCCCGTCCCTTCGTCACGTCCTCCCGCGACTCCCGATCGATGAAGTGACGTCCCTGGAGGTAGAGTCGGTGCGCCTCGGCGTTCTGCCCGCGGCCCCGCACCGCCTTCGCCACCTCCGCTCTCACCTTGCCACTCGCGTCCGAGTCGTGCTCTTCGCCCAGAAGCGTCCTGCGCAACTCCTTCACCACCGACTGCGCGATGTCGTCCTGCACCGCGAAGATGTCATCGAGGATGCGGTCGTATGTCTCCGACCACAGGTGATAGCCGTCGGAGACCTTCACCAACTGCACGGAGATGCGCACCCGATTTCTTGACTTGCGGACGCTCCCTTCGAGCACGGTGGAGACATGGAGGGCCTTGCCCACCTCGGCAACCGTCACCTGGTGCCCCTTGAATGTGAAGGCGGAGGATCGCGCCGCGACGCGGAGTCCACGGATCTTGGCGAGCACGTTGAGGAGTTCGTCGGCGAGTCCGTCGGAGAAGTACTCGTCCGCCTCGTCGCGGCTCCGATTCACGAACGGAAGCACCGCGATGGAGGCGACGTCCTGGAGCGCTGGTCTCGGGAGCGACCCGCCGTCCAAACTCTGTTTCACGAGGCGCAGATCGTTGCAAACGTCCAGCGCGGCTTGATAGCGCTCGCTCGGGTTCTTCTCGAGACAGCGGCTCACGATTCGATTCAGATCGCCCGGTAGATCCGCCCGCACGCTGGTGAGCGGCTCGGGGGTGTCGCGGAGGATCGAGGAACTCACGTCGGCGGGGGTCGCGCCGGTGAAGGGCCTGCAGCCTGTGGTGAGTTCGTAGAGCATGATCCCGAGCGCGAAGAGGTCCGATCGCGCATCCACCACTTCGCCGCGAATCTGCTCTGGCGCCATGTAGGGCACGGTGCCGAGCACCTGTCCGTGGAACGAGAGAGCGGCATCGCCGGTCGCGCCCATCGTCGCTTCCTGGGGCGCTTCCTGCCCGCTCGCGACTTTCGCCAATCCGAAGTCCAGTACCTTGACCCGCCCGTCGTGCGTCAGCATCACGTTTCCGGGCTTGAGATCCCGGTGTACGACGCCTCGCTCGTGCGCGGCGCTGAGCGCGTCGGCAAGCGGAATCGAGAGCTCGAGAACGCGAGAGAGCGGAAGGCCACCGGGCGTGACGAGCATGGCCAGACTTCGCCCTTCGACGAGTTCCATGGTGAGGAAGCGGATGCCGTCTTCGTCTTCCACCGAAAAGAGCGTGACGATGTTCGGGTGATTGAGTCCCGCGACCGTGCGGGCCTCGCGCTCCAACCGGGCCAGACGATCCGGGGAAGCGGCCAACGCCTCGGGGAGGACCTTGACCGCCACGTCACGCCCCAGACGCAGATCCTTGGCGCGATAGACCTCGCCCATCCCTCCGGCTCCGAGGGGGCCGATGATCTCGTAGGTTCCAAGGCGAGTACCAGGGGCAAGAGGCATGGCCCGAGAGTCTAGCCGCCTGGAGAGTCTCTGTCAGCAGTCAGGGCGTGCCAGGGGCGCTGGTCGCGCGCCGTCACTCCTCGAATCCCATCTGCTTCAGGAGCGCGCTCCAACGCGGATCGCCGTGCAGCGAGCGGAACGTCGGCTCGAACTTCGCCTGTGTTACTCCCGCATCGCGCTCCGCCAGCGCTCGTTCCAGCCAGGCGAGACCGGCCTCGACCTCGCCCCGAGCCGAATGGATCGCCGCGATTTGAAATCCCGAATCGACGGCGTGCCTCTCCTCGAGTTGACGAAGCGCATCGTCCGATTCCGCATTCCGCCCTGCCGCGTGGTGGACATAGGCAAGGCCGGTGAGGCGCGCCCACTCCGCCGGCTCGAGCTTCGCCTCGGCGAGCGCTTCCGCGTCGCGGCCTTGGGCGGCAAGGATCACGGCCAACATGTGGCGAGCGCCGACCCGCAGGGGCGAAAGATCGAGCACCTTTCGGAACGCCCGCTCGGCCTCGGGAAGCCGATCCATCGATCGATAGAGGAGTCCTAGAGTGCTGTATCCGCTCACGCTCAGCGGGTCCTGTTCGATGCTGCGGAGAACGAGTCCCTCCGCTTCCTCGAAGCGACCGAGGTGGTACGCCAGTGCGCCGGCTGAGCCGAGTGCCGCGGCGCTACCGGGCGCGAGTTCCAGCGCGCGGCGGGCCGACTCCTCGGCGCCTTTCCAGTCCCAGTCGTGCTGTCTCTGGATGAGGGACATCCGCACATGGCCTTCGGCCAGATCTGGAGCCAGCTCCAGCGAGCGCTTCGCGGCGTCGCGAGCCTTGCGATAGCCTTCGACGACCGGTACCCAGCCATAGCCTCCGGAATTGGTATAGGCGCGCGAAAGTTCTGCCCAAGCGGCGGCGTGGGAGGGGTCGATGGCGAGCGCCTCGTCGAGAAAGCGCATTCCCTTGACCGTGTCCTCGTGCGTGATCCGGTCGACGAAGTACTTTCCCTGGAGATAGAGGCGATGCGCCTCGGGGCTCTGCCCGTGTCCCTTCGCCGCGGCGGCTACCTCCGCCCTCGCCAGCCCGCTCGCGTCCGAATCGGGAGCCTCGCCTAGCAGCGTCGTGCGCAATTCCTTCACCACGGATTGGGCGATGTCGTCCTGCACGGCGAAGATGTCTTCGAGCGACCGATCGTAGGTCTCCGACCAGAGCTGGACGCGGTCCGCCGCTTTTATCAGCTGCACTGAGATGCGCACGCGGTTCCCCGACTTCCGCACGCTTCCGTCGAGGAGCGTCGCCACATTCAGTTTCTCGCCGATCACCGCGAGGTCCTCGTTCTTCCCCTTGAACTGGAACGACGATGCGCGCGCGGCCACGCGAAGCCCGCGAATCTTGGTCAAGACGTTGAGGAGTTCATCGGCGAGTCCGTCGGAAAAGTACTCGTCCTCCTCACCCCGGCTCCGATTCACAAATGGGAGCACGGCGATGGAGGGGACGTCGTGTCCCGGCATCACGCTCGAGCCGAGCCCCGACGCTGACGAGCCGGACGATACCGGCGCCGGAGTCCGCGGTGGAGTGGAGGAGGGCATCCCCGAGGACGGCGGAGTGGCCGATACTGGCGGAAATACGGCCGAAGCTGGAAGCGGCGAGGGCGGTGATGCCATCCCTATCGCGAGTTCCTTCTCGATGTAGCGAAGTTCGTTGTAGACGTCGCGCGCAGTCTGGAAACGGTCCCGCGGATGCTTCTCCAGACAGCGCGAAACAATTCGATTCAAATCGCGGGGAAGATCGCCGCGCAGGCTGATCACGGGGACCGGCGCGTCGCGCAGGATCGCGGAGCTTACGTCGGCCGACGTCGCCCCGGTGAAGGGGCGACGTCCCGTCGCCAACTCGTAGAGAATGATTCCGAGTGCGAAGAGGTCCGCTCGGGCGTCAATGGCCTCGCCCCGGATCTGTTCCGGCGCCATGTATGGCACAGTGCCGAGCACCTGCCCTTCGCCGGAAATGGGCGCTTCCATCGTGGCGCCGATCGTCGCTCCCTGGGCGGAGCTCTCGCCGGGCTCCGCGGCCACCTTCGCGAGGCCGAAGTCGAGCACCTTTACCCAGCCGTCGTGCGTCACCATCACGTTGCCGGGCTTCAGGTCTCGGTGGACAACGCCACGCTCGTGCGCCGCAATGAGGGCATTGGCCATCGGTATCGCGAGTTCGAGGACCCGCGAGAGGGGAAGGCCGCCGGGCGTGACGACGCGATCGAGGCTTTGACCCTCGACAAGCTCCATCGTCAGGAAGCGGACTCCCTCTTCATCTTCCACCGAGAAGAGCGTGACGATGTTCGGATGATTGAGCCCTGCCACGGTCCGGGCCTCGCGCTCGAATCGCGCGAGGCGGTCGCTGGAGGAAGTGACTGCAACGGGGAGGACCTTCACTGCCACTTCACGGCCGAGGCGGGTGTCGCGCGCCCGATAGACTTCTCCCATCCCTCCGGCTCCGAGGGGGCCGGAAATCTGGTAGGTGCCGAGACGGGTGCCGGAGGAGAGGCGCATGAGGAAGGAGTCTATCTCCCCGCGTCCCCTCTGTCAGCAGGCAGCTTAAGGGTTGTCGGAGGCTACCCGCCGGAGAACAACCTCGCGAACGTGAGCGCCGGCGGCTTTCTCGGTCCAGAGCGAAATCGACAGGTGCTTCGAGTCACTCCCGGCGGTTCGGAAACTCGATCCGGTCTTCCCGGAAGTGGGAACGCCCCCCGTGTCGGCGCCCTCGATGAATGCGGAAACGGCTCCGCCCGAACTCTCGAGGCGCACGGCCCACGTTCCCGGAGGAACGCGAAGCCCGGTGAATTCCGCGGGCTCGCCGGGAAGCACCGCGACACCCAGCCAGCCCTTGGGGTCGAGCCGCGACTTGCTGTGCCGATTGTCCGAGAATAGATATCCGGGAATCTGAATTTGATTCTCCGAGCGCTTGATTCCGATCGCGCCTCCCTCGGTCCTCATCCAGATCACCGAGACGACGGGCCTCGGTTGCTCGCACTCGATGGTCACGGCGCGAAACGTCGATGTGAACTCGGCGCGCGGATCGGACATCATCTCGATCCCGCTCCGGAGCCGGGGCCGCGTTCCTCCCGTGGGAAGATTGAACAGCACCAGGTCCGGCTTCCGCGAAAGCACGTAGGGGCCGTCGCCCAGTTCGTGGCCGAGGGCGCCGGTTCCGAAGTCGGTGGGCCGATGATGCGCCAGGTAGTGATCGTTGATTCCGAGCATGTCGACCGAAGGGAGTCGGGAGAAGTAGGGCACGCAGCCGGCGGGATCGACTGCGAGAAGCGGGCGTTGGGCGCCGAAGGCCTTTGCTAGCAGCCCGCCAACGGCTTCACCATCCCACTCCCAGCGCTCGTGCTTCGCGAGCACGTTCATGGGATCGAGAATCTGGAAGAGCGCCAGCGCCGAGAGGCAGAGCGCGCTCGCGCCCAAGGCCGGCCGGAAAGACCCCTGCGACGGAATCCTTCTCGCAAGGTAGATCGCCGCCAGGTAGACGAGCGGGATTACGGCGGGCACGAGGTGTCTCCGACCTGGAAACAGGTCGCCACCCACGATGACGAGATACGTCAGCCAGACGGCCAGCACGGTGGCGAGAAGGCGCACCCGGTTTCGCAGCGGCCCCGGCTTGGCGCCGCGGAGGGCGAGAATCGCGGGGACGAGAATGCCGGCTAGAGCGATCGCTCCCGCCACGTAGTGGAGCCCCGCGGCCAATCGCACGGAAGTAAAGCCGACCTTGGCGAAGGCCGAGTTCGGCAGCCACTCATGGTAGTAGAGCTGTCGGAAGGCCAACTGCACCATGAAGACGAGTAGGGGGAGCAGGATCAGAGTGCTCCCGATCCGTAGGCTCTCGCGATTGACTCCCCGTGCCGCGAGAATTCCAAGAAACGCGGCGAATGTGAAGAGGGCGCCGTCCGCTCGGGTGAGCGCAATGAGTCCGAAGAATAGTCCCGGCAGGAGAATCGTGGAGGCAGTGGGACGAGCATCGTCGAGCAGCGGGAAGGAGAGCGCGAGGGCCCACGCGAGAAGCCCCGCGAGGAGCGGCTGCTCCAGTCCGCCGAAGGTCCAGACCACCAGGGGTCCGGACAAGGCCACAGCCAGGCCGCCCGCGATGCCGGGGAGTGCCCCGCGAACGGTGTGCGCCCGGTAGACCCAGATGACCGCGGCGATCGCCCCCGTCGTGCCCGCCACGCCAAGCAGTCGCGCCGCCCAAACGAGATCGAGTCCAAGCCATCCGAGGAAGGCGCAGCCAAGCACCCAGAGTAGATTCGTGTAACCTTCCACCATCTCTCCGTCATTCCACGTCAGCCCCGCTCCATGCAGCAGGCGATCCGCGTAGCGCAGGGAGATGAAGGCATCGTCGGCCATGAACTGGCGATAGTGCCAGCTTCCGGCCGCGAGAGCCGCGACCGCGCAGGCAAACGCGATCAAACAAAGCCACAGCGTTCGCCCGCCTTGCGCTCCCGTGGGGGGATCGGACTCGTCGTGTCTCATTCGCCGTTCTCCGATTCACGGAGGCGTTGGAGAAACAGGGCTTCGCGTTCCGGTTCGTGCACGTTCGCGAAGTAGAAACGATGCAGCTTGTCAGACGCGAACCAATCCAACATCTGGTATTCGGGACTCGGGGATGCCAGGAGTCCGTCAAGTTCGGTGGGAAAGTCCTGGATCGACGCGCCGCGCTGACGCAGCGAGTCCAAAAGCGTGGGGTCCCAGGTGAGGACTCTGGCCTGCACTCCACCCATCTCGATTTCCACGTGCGGGATTTCCCGATCGAGGTGAAGCGCTCCGGGGGCATAGCGCGGGAAGGCGAAGTGGGCGCGGCGAACGCCGAGGAGGTACTCGATCGATGCGAGTTTCTCATGCCCGATGCGGCCGCGCGCCTTCAGCGGCTGGCGCGCGATCTGGTGATCAGTGAGTCCGGTGACGCACTCGATCGCGGCCTGAGGACGAGCGTAGTAGACCACGCGCGCTTCGCCGCCGAAAAAGGCGACGCGAACCGGCAGTCCCGCGAAGAAGGGGCGGAGCGCCAGCCCCTCCTTTCGGACACGGTTCATCGCATGCCGGGGGTAGAAGTTCTGCTCGCGCACGATCCCTTTGACCGAGCTGAACGGGTCGCGCGGGAACGGGTAAGGCGTCATGACGATCCCGGCCGCCACGATTCCCGCCAGGAGCCACTGCCGGCGCCCCCGGATCACAGCGACGTGCGTGATGCCGAGCTCCAGCAGCACGAGCAGGAGCGGCGTCACGGGAATTAGGAACCGCGCGAACATGAAATCGCCGCCGACGCGGAACACGAATCCCACGTAGACCGTCACGAGCATCGCCGCGAGCAGAGCGCTACGCCGCCAGCGGGCCCGGGCGATCCGCTCCTCGGGGTGGAGGTCGGCATCGCTCCGCCGCCAGGCAACGGCGACGAGTGCCGGTCCGAGGAGCAGCGGCCAGTATCGTGCGAAGTAGAGTCCGAGGTAGATCGCGCCCTGGGAGTACCAGGCCATCGCGGCGGACTTGGCGTAGTAGGTGTTTGGAAAGTAATCGCCGTAGTAGCTCACGCGCCAGGCCGTATAGGGCGCCCAGATGACCAGGAACGCCGCGCCGAGGGCGAGAATCGTGCGGGGCCGGCGCGTGCCCGTGAGCAGCAGGTAGAGCACCACCGTCGGCGCCAGCATCAACCCATCCGGCCGGGTCATAGAGGCGCAGGCAAGGAGCAGTCCCGTGGCCGCGGCTCGAGCAGGGCCCACGTCGCTCCGCGTGAGGACCACGTAGATCGCGGTCATCTCCAGCGCGAAGAGCGATGTCTCGAGGCCGCCGGTCGCGAAGATCTGCCAGTCGGGGTGCAAGGCTCCCAGGAGCGCGGCGACCGGAATCCATGGAGTCAGGCCCGGCGAGTTCCGGCGAACGGTCCAGGAGTTCCAGACGAGGAGCGCCAGCGCTCCGAGATAGCAGGCGATACTGCTGGCCAGCGCCCATCGCTCCACGTCGGCGCCCAACCGGATGCCGAGCGCGGTCCAGATGGTCCACAAGAAGTTGCTGTAGCCCTCGACGCGCTCGCCCGGGTTGTAGACCAGGCCAAGGCCGAGAACGAGATTTTCGGCGTATCGAAAAGTGATGAACGCGTCGTCGGACACCCAGCCGCCGCGCCACGCGGCCCAGAGCGCATAGAGCAGCGCCGCGACACCGCTGCCGAAGAACAAGAGGTTCGCGGCGAGCGATCGAGCAGGTGGCGCCGCTGAGCCCGGTATTTCGTTCGCGCTAAGGCGATTGTCGGTTGGTTGTGACATTGCCGCGGAGTCTAGCCGCAGGCGGGGCTGGCCAGTACTACGATTCGCGTCGGGGATTGGTAACCTTGTAGATTTGGAGCGGGGGTTACAAATTACAAGGTCAAATTACGTCGCGGTGACGCGCCCCAAGAGCCGCCGGGCCAGCGCGCGGCGGGCAGCGGGGCTGTTGCCGAAGGTGGCGAGGATGGTTCGCACGGCGGGCCAGTCGTCGCAGACGTGGGGATTCAAGAGCGCCACCGTCACCGTTTCGGGAAAGCGGCCAAGCCAGGCTTGAGCCAGGGCCGCCTGCTCTTCCGTGAGATCGGCCCGCGCCGCCACGGTCATGAGCGCGCTCCCGTTGACCCGCGCGGGCCAGCCGGCGGGGGTTGCCTCGTGTTCCCGCGCGTCGACTCCAAGCACTCGAAGAAGCTGCGCGATCGGCTCCCGCCCCTCGGGGCGATTGATCTCCAGCACCTCGATCGGCGGCTTCAGCGGAATGCCGCCCGCGCCCTGCTTGGTCAGCCGAATCGCTCCCTCGCAGATGCGCGCCAGTTCCTCTCCCGGGATCAGGTCACGCGCCTGCCGTTCCAGCTCCGGTGACCACGATCCCGCGCGCGCGGCGCTGCCGGCGCGAAGGCTTCGCATTCGCTCGAGCGACTCGGCCACGCGAGCCTCCGACAACCGGCCGCTCAGGACCGCCTGGCGGAGCGCGGCCAGAGCTTCTTCCGGTCCGGGCGCCAGTTTGGAGTAGAGCAGGAGATCAACGCCCGC